>PNBM01000280.1:0-183 GCA_003135995.1 Ignavibacteriota bacterium
TTTTTGTGTCGGGGAGTCTCCTGTTCTTTAGGGACTCCCGACACAATATTTTCCAATTAACAAGTTGCTTCCTTTTTAATAACGATTCATCATTATTTGGGGTTCGTTCCCAAATGCTTGCCCCGACTTGTCCGGGTCCTCCACGGTCTTTGTGTCCCGATCGCTCTTTGTTCTTGATCCCGA
>PNBM01000280.1:194-16188 GCA_003135995.1 Ignavibacteriota bacterium
CCAGTGCTGACGGTCTTTCTTTTTTGCTTCTTCCACTGCCCGATTCCATTTTGTATTGCGGTAAAAAATTCTTGCAATTTCTTTACTGACGGGCAAACCATCGTAAGTGAAGCGGCATTCATCAAGAGTACCAAAAACATCGACGAGCATCAGGTTTCTGTTTAAATCAAATCCAACTTCGATTTTTCCGTCTTCGTTTACTATACCAATTTCAGAAAATTCCCGAGTTATAAAATTATTGATTTTATTTGTGAGATTTAAAAGCGCATTTAATTCATCATCACTTAACGCTGAAATAAACTGAGCTTCTTTCCAGGTCATATACCTGTCTGTAATTTCCAGTTTGGTGGAGACATCAAGAATTGGTTTATCAAGCTTCTGATTCGGCTCAGGCATTGCATCCAGTCCTAAATCCTGCGGTTTTATTTCACCGTTCTTTAGTCGTTTAAAAACACTGCTTCCCGGAGGCAGGAAATTTCTGTAAATCACCTCGAGCGGAATTAAGAAACCGCCTTTTTCATTTTTATATTTTGAATAATCATAGGTGATTCCATCAAGCCCGGGTTTTATAACCCGAAGCAATTTTATTTCCATTGTGTTCGAAGGATTTTTTATATCGGCAAGTTTCTTTGCTATATTACCTTCGACTATTCCGGCATAATGCGTTTGTATATCCATAGACTCAAGCTTTTCAAAAAAATATGCTCCGAGGATTGATATTGATGCGCCTTTGTTCGGAATTTCATCAGGCATTTCTCCCCAGTCGAAAACCGAGTATCTGTCGGAATAGATAAATCTTCCAAGACCAAGATTATTTTTGGTCGCATCGTTTAAAATTTTCAGGTCTTTTACACTTCCCATATATTTTCCTTATCTTACCGCTACCCCCTCTCCTCTTAGGTTGAGTGTTCTTAACGAAATCCCGATTTATCGGGATGAGCGTTCGGGATGGGGGAGAGGTTGTAATCTTTATCAATATAAAAATTTATAAATTGATAATAAGATTATTTACTTAATTTAATGATAATCTTAAAAACATCTAATAATTAAATTTATATAAAAATTTCAAAATGATTTTCAAATCTTTTTTTTCAACATTCAGCATTCATAATTCATAATTCTGAATTTATTGAACTTCTTTATCGTCATTTGTAACAGTCTCTTTCATTGCATTCTGATATTCAATCACTTTCAATTTAATTTTTTCATCTTTCAGTCCGAAAATTTTTGCAACGGCGAGAGCAGCATTCTCCGGTTCTAAAACCACCATTGGAGCCACACCCGAAGGCATTCTTAAACTTGAATAAATATCATTTCCGCCGAACTTGTCACCATACGGCGGACAGGCAATCACGGGGCAGTGCGTTTGTGCATCGGCGAATCCGCTGAGAGTATTGCTTCTTCCGGCGACTGTGATGAAAACAACATTTTCCGTTTCAAATTCCTTTATCAGTTCGTAACATTTTAACGGAACCTTATGAGCCGAAGCAATTCGTAAAACGCTAACNNATGATTCCAAACTTGTCCAGTGCTTTAGCAATTTTATTTGACCATTCAAGGTCGCTTTTCGAACCCATTATAATTATTGCCTTGCTCATAATATTTGCTCCTGATTTTCCTGTTGAACATTTTTAAAGTTCAAATTTATAAGTAATTATTTGAAAATAAAAGTTAATTGTAAAGAGCATGAAATGAAAAAAGGTTTAAGCATAAATTTGCAAAAAAGAAAGTTTTGAGAATCACCAATAATTATATTTGAGGTAGACATAAGACAGGAGATCCTCGACAAGAGTCCCGATATACAGANNAACGCACATTCGGGGATGACAAGTTTTGGAACATTCGGGGATGACAAAAAATTCCTCGTTCCCAAAGTCCTCTTTGGGAACGAAGAGTGAGGTGAAAAAATTAATCTTCAATATGCAGCTTCATACTTCCCGAGCTTCCGCTGACGTCTGTGTAATACATCAACGAACCTCTTGCGGGATTTATGTTGTAATCGCCCGGAATTTGAGCGCGCATTATATATGAGAATTCATAAGCATCACCGTATAAATATGTAGCAAAGAACGTGACTTTATTATCACGGATATCTTTATCTGCATACCACCATCTCCAATAGTAGTATGAGTAACCCGAATAATCTGTCTCACCTTCAATTCTATATGCCCAGTCGTCTTTTGTGACTTCACAGCCTGCCGGCAGCGGGTCTTCGAGCATAAAGAAATTCATATTATTTTCTTTTGCATAAACGCGAATCTTAACGAGAATCATATCACCTGATTTCACATCTCCGTCAAAGTGATTTTTCCGATAAGTAATATTCTGTCCGTTATATGATTCGTATTTTTCAAGTTTGAAATATTCCTTTTCAACTCTGAAGCCGTCTTCCCGCGGAGAAATTTTATCCGCATCCCAATAGTAGCTTGTATTTCCAGAGAAGTAAACTTTTCCTGTACCTTCTTTATCGATTCGAATTTCGTTTCTTCCTTCTTTCAGTTTTGAGCCTGAGATATTGATTAAAGAATCTTTAGAAAAAATATCATTTTTAGTCATTCGTTTTTCAAAATATTTTTCTCCGTTTACAAATATTTTAACATTATAATCAGGTGTAAGCTCCTGAGAATTTTTCAGATAATCGACCATAGCATAAATAATCATAGCGGTCTCCTGCGTGTTTCTCCAGGCAAGTCCCTGCCTTTGCATCATAAGCCAGCGTATGATTTTATTTTTTAAATCGGAGCTTCCCTTTATATTTACAAATGCTTTCAATCCCATAGCAGTTGTCTGTACTTTGTCTTCCTGCCACTGATAATGGAAAGATGTGCCTTCCCAGTAAGATGCACCTTCACCGGTTGATTTCGCACGAGTTTCAAGGTCGTCTACAACTTTGATTGCTATTTCTTTGTCACCCATTATATTATAAGTCATTGCAATTAAACTTCTCGCATAATCATTTATGTTTTCTTCGAGAAGTTTATCGAGTTCATTTTTATATTTTTCAATTTCTTTTTCGTCTGCGATTGCAAGAGAATAAAGTATATATGCTTTTGTTGTCGGGTCAAGCGACTGCTTTAAAGAATTTTTCATCGATGTAATGCCTTTTGATACGACGTCACTTTTGATTTCATAACCTGTTGACTTAGCAATTGATAAACCGTAAATAACATAAGCAGTCATAAATGGATTCGTCGCATCGTTTGTCCACCAGCCCCATCCGCCATCCGAATGCTGGAATCCATAGAGTCTTTTCAATCCCGCATCAACCATCTTTGGAAGATTTTTTTCAGTAGCTTCATTAATAGGTGCATTGAGTTCCTTGAATGCATTTGCTACAATGATAGTAGGCAAGAAACGGCTCATAGTTTGTTCAACACATCCGTAAGGGTAACCTGCGAGTTCATCGAGTGAACTTAATATCGTTGAAGCAAGTGAAGGTGAAACAGAAAATTTAAATCCCGCACTTCTGATATCTGTGCCTGCAGGTATATCAACGATTTTAATTTCCGAAACATTATTTTCTGAATAATCTGCAATGACGGGCTGAATGATTTCAAGTCCTTTTGGCTGTAAAGGAACTTTCATTTCAACTGCATCGGATTCTTCATTAGTCAATGCTTCGCAATAAAGTTTAGCTTCTCCGAAAGGGTTGTCAACTTTTATTTTCCAGTCTATTCTTTGTTCGGAATTAGATGCTACGTTAATATATTTTTCATTTTCTCCGACAAGAGATACATTCGTTGCTTTGAATTTTACTTTAACATTTTTTTCTGAGGATAAATAATTATGAATAATTGTTGAAATTGTGATTTCGTCTTTATCCTGCAGGAATCTCGGAGTTTCCATTCTTACGAGCAAATCTTTTCTTGTAATTACAGTTTGCGTCATCTGCCCGACCTTTGTATCCGCAGTAATAACTCTTGACGTTACTCTCCATGAAGTTAGATTATCAGGATATTTTATGTTTACGATAGCATATCCATCCCCATCAGTTTTTGTATAAGGTGACCAGAAAATTGCATCTTTAAATTCGCTTCTGACTTCTTCCGCTTCTTTAAACTCTTTGGATTTATAATCACCTTTTAAATCACTTTTCATTTTTCTCGGGCTCTCATCCTTCTTCATCATCGGAGCACCAAGTTTTTCCATTTGGCTTGATTCAGTAACAAGACCGGACCTTAAATCTCCCGTGACATTTTGTTCATTTTGCGTTAAAATATTTTTTTCTTTATCGGTATAAAGTTTGATGTTTTTAATTTCTCCCCTCGATAATGAAATTTTCATAAGGTCATCATAATCGAGGTTATTATAATAAATACCGACTGAATAACTGCCTTCGGGAAGTTTGAATTCGAAAGTTCCGTCTTCGTTTGTAACTGCCGCTTTATAATCTTCATCGATTACTATTGTTGCATTATTAATCGGTACATCGCTTTTTGTTAATAGCGTTCCTTTAACTGTTGCAAGGTCACTTTCTTTTGTAGAGCGTATGTTAAATTTTTCATAAATTGTCATCAATCTTGAGTAGCTGTAATTTGATGTATAGGTATCGAATGTTGTTGAAACGAAAGTCAGATTATTACCATAAAAAACTTTTCTGATGTCTTTCGCAGTTTCATCTTTTACTGAATAAATGCTTTCATCGATGATGCCGAGCGACACTTCCGCATTCCTGACAGGTCCGCCTGAATTATCCAGTACGCGAACTTTTAACAATCCTTCTTCGCGTGGCTTGTAAATTTGTTTCGAAGGTTCAATCTGTACTGTAAGAAATTTTTCTTCGGGAATAAGCATTACGGTTTTATTAGAAGTATAAAATTGTCCGTTGATTACATAGTTGACGCTTATTTTGAAATTCGATAAATAATTTTCTGTTATAGGAAATTCAAATCCATTAGTTGTTCCGGAAATTTTTTCCACTCTTGATGAGAGTATATTATCTGTTTCAGTTGTAACAAGTACATTTGCATCAGGAATTGTAGTGAAGATAATTGCTTTGCACACTTCACCTTTTTTATAGCTGTCTTTATCGGTGATGATTTGAATTCCATCCGACTGGTTATAGCCCCACCAGTTTTCACCGTTCCAGACATAAAAATAAGTGCTCGCAGTTATTTCTTTTGCTTTTTCGTCAGTCGCCCTGACCTCAACGCTGTACGAACCTTCGCCTTCACTGTTTGAGATTTCAAAAGATACAATTCCTTTTCCGTCTGATTTTGTAGTGCCTCTTAGAGTTTTAACACGTTCACGATTTTCTTTATAATCGTAACGCGTCCATGTGGTTTTATAAATATCTACTGTGAAATCGGTTTTGACCGGTTTATCGGAAAAATCATTTGCCAATACTTCAAGGTTAGCTGTTTCTCCCGGTTTATATAGATATTTATCAGCTTTTGCGTTTAAATAAAAACCACCGCGTGTTACAAATACAGTAGTTAATCCGGAAATTTCCCTTCTCGATTTATCGACAACCTTTGCCTGTACAATATATTTATAATCTGTTTCATTGCTGTACCAGTAATAATACCAGCGGTCGTAATTATTTAATTTATTTTTGAATTCCTCTTTTATTTTATAATTAATTTCTAATTTGCCTTCACTATTTAATTTTCCTTTTCCCGTGTAAATATATTCGGCGCCGTTAAATTTATTTTTATCGTCGAGGGCTGAATAATAATCTTCATACCACCATGCCCATTCTGAATATGCCCACCAGGGTTTGTAATAACTGACTTTGTAAATATTATATTCGACATCAGCATCAGCAACAGGGCTGCCGAAATAATATTTTGCTTCTATCGATGCAGATAAATTATCGTCTCCGTAATATTGACCGCGGTCTGTACTTACAGTGACTTTGTATTCGGGTTTTTTATATTGCTCGACTGTAAAATTTATGCTCGAAGAATTTTTTTCATTTACCTGAACTATGATTACGAATGTTCCGAGCGGCGCTTCCTTATCAATTTTATATGTACCGTCAAAGCTACCGATATCGTTTGTCTTTAATATTTTTTTATATACTTCGGCATTCCTTGAATCTTTAATTGTAACTGTGATATCTTTGTTTGCATATGAATCATATCCTGTTGATATTTTTCTTTTTATAGTACCCTTAAAAAGCACATCGGAATCTGTTCTGTACACAGGTTGATTTGTGAATACATAAGTGTTAAATCTGTCTGAAGAATATCCGAAATATAAATACGGGTCTGAGATAATTATATCTTCTCCGTTTTTTCCGATTATAAGCGGTGTAGTATTTTCATCCGTTTTTAAAACTTCATCTTTTATTTCCTGGTTAAATAAACCATCATTAGAAGAAACGCCTTTTCCTATAAGCTTCGAGCCAAGATAAAAATTCAAATCCGCATTAGATACCGGAGCACCGGATTTTCTATCTATCGCAAACGCAAGCATGGAATTACTTCCCGCTTTTGAAATTACTCCTGCTGATGTTATAATGAATCCGCAATAAGCAACCTGGTTGCCGGCAGTAGCTTTGACAAGATAAGCACCTTTATCAGATATGTTAATGGGCACGTTTTCGTTTATATAATAATATCCGTAATCATTAATTGGTCTGAAATTTTTTGTAAACGAACCGACCTCTTCCGTTAAATAAGTGAGGTTTGTACTATCCCTGCTAAGCACGTCAATGGCATATCTTGAAGTCTGATTGGAATAAAATCCCGCAATATCTTTAATTTTAAAAATCTGGAAATTAAAATTAATTTTTTTATTCCTGTTTTTCTTCTCTCCGCCGTAATCATAGGAGGAGAGATAAACGGAGATTTTATCACCGGGAAAATAAAAATTATTCGACATAACATAGAAAGAAACACTCAAATCATCAGAAGATGTTTTGGAATATGTTTGTGGCGCAGTCGAAAATAATGTTGTCAGAACAAAGGCTATAAAAAAGAAATATAATTTTCTCACTTTTTTAAAATTTATAGTTTATAATTTTATTATTCAAATTCGATTCTTAGTTTTTATATTCATATTATTCAAATTTGTTCCTGAAAAAATAATCGAAAAAATAAAATGCAGTATTTTATTAGTCGTTATTGGTTTTAAAGTCTTACTTTGAAAGGTGTTTGCGGACAATTCGGAATCCGGAAAAATTATTTCCTGAACTTCTCATCAATCAAATGCATAACAGAAAGGTATGGATGTCTGAAAAAGATTTTCGGACCGGAGAATCTCATTACCTGTTTGATTTTTTCACGCATATCCTGTTTGTAACAATGCACTGTACAATTTGCGCAGACGGGTTTGTCTTCATGAAACGGACAATTAAGAAGTCTTTGAAAAGCATAGTCCTGAAGAGTTTGACATTCAGAGCAAATTCCATCAGTGTTGCTGTGATTCAGACTGCAATAAAGATGAATCATCTTCTCTATGGTTTTTCTCTCGCGTTTAATTCTTGATGTTTCTGTAAAAATATTTTTTTCTTTAATCAAAGATACTTTTACTTTTTAATGTTTCAAATTATTATAATGACAGTAAAGCAGTTTGCCGGTTAATTCATCATGCAAATGTAAACCGTTTCCTTCGCACCATTTATAAACTTTACATTTACTGCATTCACCTTTTTTAGTCCAGTCTCTTTTTCTCATGATTTCAAATTTATTATTCCATACATCAAGAAATTTATCTTTATATATATTTCCCTGTATAAAATCACCACGAAGGCTCGGACAGGCAGAAATAGAGCCATCCGCAAGTACAGACGCAACATTAATTCCTGCCCTGCAAAAATAAATTCCGTCTCTGACTTCGTTTTCATAATTACCAAGAAACCCTTCACAACTGAATTCCGCTTTTATTTTACCATCTTTGCGGGTACTTGAAATAAAATCCATCAAATAAACTAATTGTTTATTTTTTAATTCGAATTCTTTTATATCTTTTGCTCTTCCTTTCGGAAAAATTGTGAACAGCCGCCAGCGTTTCACTTTTAATGTTAACAAAAGTTCTCTGATTTTTTCAAGTTCGGTAATATTTTTTTGATTTACGCATGTAACAATATCAAAAGAAGAATTATTTTTATCGGCTATGTAAGAAATCGCATCAACTGCTTTTTTGAATGATTCATTATGATTACGCAGCCAGTTGTGATTTTTTTCAAGACCATCGAGGCTTATCGTTAATGACTTCAATCCGGAATTAATGAGAGCATCGTATTTTAAATTCGACATTAAGAAGCCATTAGAAACCATTCCCCACGGGAAACCTCTTTCCTGCAATTCATCCCCGCATTTTTCCAGATCTTTTCTTAAAAGAGGTTCGCCTCCTGTAATTGCTATCAGTACAGTCTTCGGGTCAAACTGTGTTTTTACTTCATCTGCTACTTTTAAAAAATCCTCTAAAGGCATATCGGGCTGAGAATAATTTGAAATGCAATCACTTCCGCAATGCAGGCAATTTAAATTACATCGGAGTGTGCATTCCNNTGCATTCCCAGAAAAAATATGTTAAATTATGAAGCCGGGTTTGAATTTTTTTGTAATGCCGGAACAGATTAAGTTTTGCGCGTTTGGAAACCGGGATAGAATTATTAATCATTTGTTTCTCCAGTTAACTGATTTCTCTTTTAAATCTGTTTGTAATTTTTTAAGCTTCGAATAAAAAAGCAGCTTTTAAAAAATTAATTTACAAAAAATATGATTTAATTAGTTAATTATAAAGTCCTTTTAAAGATAAAAATGCTTTAACTTTAAGGAATTCCCTCATATGTTTTCAAAAGAAAAGATTTTTCTCTTGACATTGTGAACAATGTTCAGTATATTTACATAGTTCATAAAAACATCAACGTTTAAAAATTCAATTAAGAGGAAAACAAAATGAAAATAGCAGTACTAAACGGAAGTCCGAAAGGCGAAATCAGTGTTACAATGCAATACATAAATTACATTCAAAAAAAATTCCCTTCGCACGAATTAAAAATATTTAACGTATCACAGCGAATCAAAAAAATCGAAACTGACGAAAACTCTTTCAGCGAAATCATAGATTATATAAAAACGTCCGATGCAGTGATCTGGGCATTCCCGCTTTATGTATTTCTTGTAGCGTCGCAGTACAAGAGATTTATCGAACTGATATGGGAGAGGAAAGCAGAAAATGTATTTGAAAATAAATTTGCCGCAGTACTTACAACCTCAATACATTTTTTCGACCACACCGCTCACAATTATATGCATTCAATTTGCGACGATTTGAATATGAAATTCATCGGCGGATACTCTGCTGAAATGATGGACCTTGAAAAAGAAGATAAAAGGAAAAATTTATTTAGCTTTGCATCGAATTTTTTCGAATCGATAGAAAAAAATATTTATTCGATGAAATATTATCACCCTCTTATTCGAAATGAAATTAAATATAATCCCGGAGTTTCAGACATTAAACTTAATACCGGAAACAAAAAAATTACAATACTCACCGATTCAAAAGCTGAAGATTTAAATTTAATCAATATGGTGCAGAAATTTAAAAATTCTTTTGCGGGAGAAATCGAAACAATAAATCTGTACGATATAGATATTAAAGGAGGCTGCCTGGGAGACTTAAAATGCGGACGTGCAAACGAATGCAACTATTTGAATTCAGATGGTTTCGTTGAATTTCATAAAACAAAAGTAATGACATCGGACATTTTGATTTTTGCAGGCTCGATTAAAGACAGGTATCTTTCTTCCAAATGGAAACAATTTTTCGACCGTTCGTTTTTTAATACTCACCTTCCTGTTTTAAAAGGAAAACAACTTGGATTTTTGATTTCAGGTCCTTTGAGCCAGATTCCGAATTTATACGAAATAATGGAAGGTTTTTCGGAATTTCAAAATGCAAACCTCGCCGGGGTTGTAACTGATGAAAGCAATGACAACAATAAAACAGATGAAGCAATAAATAACTTTGCAATTCAATTAATAAAATTCTCCGAAATGTCTTACGTAAAACCCTCAACATTCCTCGGTGTAGGCGGTATGAAGATTTTCCGGGATGAAATGTTTTCTAACCTGAGATTTCCGTTTAAAGCTGACCATATTTATTACAAGAAAAACGGTATATACGATTTTCCAAATAACAAATATAAACAAATATCCGCAGGAATAATATTAAATATGCTCAATAACATTTCCGGATTCAGAAAAGTACTCAACGACAAATTAAAAGTTGAAATGATAAAATCTTTGGCAAAAGCAGTTAAAACAAATTAAAATTGCTAAACCGATTAATTGTTTTTCTTTTCGGATTAGGCGGGATAATTATGAAGTTTTATTTTGTTATATATATTAGTAATTAATATTAATCCTGGAAATTAATTATTATTTTAACAAAAATTATATCATAATGAATACAATAAATACAATTCTCGGGGCAGGTGGTTCAATAGGTAATGCATTAACATATGTGCTTTTAGATAATGCGCAAAAAGTCAGACTTGTTTCAAGAAGCAAAATTGAAATTGAAGGAACGGAGTCTTTTAAAGCAGATATAATGGATTTCCAACAAACTCTGGAAGCCGTACAAAATTCCGATGTGGTATATTTAGTAGCAGGTTTGAAATATGATTATAATGTTTGGAAAGAAGCCTGGCCTAAAATAATAAACAATGTAATTGAGGCTTGTAAGAAATCAAAATCGAAATTAATTTTTCTTGATAATGTTTATATGTATGGTAAAGTTAACGGAAAAATGACGGAATTGACACCATATAACCCGTGCAGCAAAAAGGGAGAAATACGTGCAAAGATTGCAACTCAACTTGAAAATGAATTTAATCGAGGAAATGTTCAGGGAATAATAGCACGAGCAGCAGATTTTTACGGACCGTTTGCTACAAAATCAAGTGTTCCATTCGTTCTTGCAGTAGAAAATATGTTAAAAGGGAAAAAAGCTAAATGGTTATTAGACGCAAATATTAAACATTCTTATTTATATATTATTGATTGTGCAAATGGTCTTTATTTGCTTTCAAATCACGATGAGGCAGTCAATCAAATATGGCATTTACCTACAAAAAATCCCGGCATTACCGGTAAAAATTTTATTGAATTAATTGCTAAAGAATTAGGCGTAGAACCGCATTATACAATTATTAAGAAATGGATGGTTAAAGTAGGAGGATTATTAGATAGCACTCTTAAAGAATTATACGAAATGTTATATCAATATGAAATCGAATATTATTTTGACTCTTCTAAATTCGAAAAACATTTTAATTTCGTGCCTACATCATATGAAAATGGAATTAAAGAAATGATAAAATCCCTCAGGAAAGTTGTTGAGAACAAAAATTAGTTAAACATTTCCGATATTTCCATAAATAAGGACTTAAAATATAATTTTTATATTTAACAATATCTTTTAAAAATATATTAGAGATTGTATTAATCCGCTATATTATCAAATTATAATTATTATATTTTTAATTGACTTTTATATTCATTAAATGTAACTTCTAATAATTACCATTACTTGAAATTAAAGTAATACCTGTCAATACACGGGGAATTAAAGAAAATAATTATAAGCGACCGGAATCCGGTAGCTTTCGCCATTGAAAGATTAAACTGAATTTTGATTTAATTTTTTTAATGTTGATTTATTCAAAATAATTAAATTCAAATAATTCTACCGTCATTAAATCCTTCGATGTGCACTGATTAAAATTAAATGATTATAATAATATTCTTCAGGCATCTGTCTGCCTTCTAAATATTTTTATTAAACTTTAAATTTATTTTTATGAATGCACAAGCTTATTCAAACAACGATGTGTCATTAATCCTCTGGAATTATGACAAAAAAATTAAGGACTGTCTTGGATTTAATATCGTTCGGGAAAACCTGACCGATAATAAAAGCGAACCTCTTCCTGCGTGGGTCGGGTTTGAAGGCGAAACAAATCCCGGGCACAAGTCAAAAGATACAAGTGTCTGGCCTATTCAAAAATATAACTGGAAAGACCTGATTGCTGAACGGGATAAAACGTATAAGTACAAAATTATTCCCATGATTGGAACTCCGGGAAATCTAAGCCCGATATCGGATCCGGCTATGATACTTGAAACTAATGAAGTAAGCATTTCCGAAGGCAAAGGAAAAATTAAAGCTTATTTTAACCGCGGGATTATATCAACGCAATCTTTATCAAACAAATTGAAAAAAAGTACGACAGAAGTCCAAGCCTTGAAGATTTAAAAGCTCATATTTCCGTTCCGGGAGATGACATCAGGCAATCGCTTGCAGGTGAAATTATTATTGCCGTAAAATCATTGGTGAAAAAAGCAAAGGATGAAGGTGGAAAATGCTATTGCGCACTTTATGAACTTACAGACGAAGAATTAATTTCAAATCTTATTGATGCTAAAGATAATGTCGAAATTATTCTTTCGAACGCAGATACTTCCGAAAGCACAACTGATGAAGAAGGAACCAAGCATTCTAAAAAAATACTTGATGGGGAAAATGCTGCTACCCGCGATAGGTTAAAAGGGAAAGGAATCGTTGTACATGACCGGTTTGTTCCCGGTGGTCATATAGGTCATAATAAATTTGTAATTTATGAAAATGGCAGCGGTAAACGTGAAAGTGTCCTGACGGGTAGTACCAACTGGACTCTGACAGGTTTATGTACACAATCGAATAATGCTTTAATTATTGAATCTGAAAATACCGCAGAAAATTATTATAAGTACTGGCTAAGGCTCAAAGAAGACACAGAAAATAATGACAGCACGCAGGGTGAAGAGTTAAGAAATTCCGATAATGTCGTCAACCCTGTAAAGATTAATGGATTCAAAGCGGATTATTGGTTTTCACCTAACACAAAAGCTAAAAGCAAACCAAAGAATGAACCGGGTTTTGATCTTGATAATGACCCCCATGCTCCTTCCGATATAAAAGAGCTATTCAACCTGATAGGAGGAGCACAAAAGTCAATTTTATTTCTCGTCTTTCAGCCCGGTTCACCGAGTATTCTCGATAAAATTCTTGAAGTTCAAAAAAAGAATAGCTCAATTTTTGTACGCGGTGCAGCAACAGATGCAAAAGCCGTTGAGAATTATAATATGGAATTATATCATGGAGATTCCGACACGCCTGATTTGTATGATGTTGTTGCGGCTTCGAACATAAAAGATGATTTTGCTTACTGGGAAAAAGAACTGCTTAGTGCGGGTCATGCAATCATACATGATAAAATAATTGTAATCGATGCTTTTACTGACAACTGTGTTGTAATTACAGGAAGTCATAATCTCGGTTATAAAGCGTCTTATTCCAACGATGAAAATCTTTGCATAATTTATGGAAATAAAGATTTGTCTTCAGCTTATGCCGCACACGTAATGGATGTTTATGAACATTACCGCTGGCGATATATACTTTTAAATAAAGGAAAGGATGCAAGCGGAGATTTCAAAGCATACAACGGGTTAATCACAACTGATAAATGGCAGGATAAATATTTTAAAGCCGGAGCCGATACTAAATCTGCTTCACCGTTAAGAAAAGATTTGACGTTCTTCGAGTAAGTAATTGACATCCTCGATATCTTCACATTCCCACTCAAGGGTGGGAATGTGAATTCAAATTTCTAAAATTTATTTCCATCCTTTTTCATTTCAATACACAAATTTAATTTTTAAATTCTGATTAAATAATCATCATTCGTATGAAATCATTTTGCTTGTTTGTTCTGATTTTTTTATCACAAAATATTTTTTCGCAGGATTTAACAAAATATATAAACCCTTTCATTGGAACAGGCGGCGAAGGTCATAATTATCCGGGGGCAACGGTGCCTTTTGGTATGATACAGCCCGGTCCCGATACGCATTTGCCGGACTTCAATAAAAGTGCTTTTCCGTGGTGCGCAGGATATCAATATAATGATAGTTTCGTTGTAGGATTCAGCCAGACTCATTTCAGCGGAACGGGTCATTCCGATATGGGTGATTTTCTTATTATGCCGACTGTCGGTGAAGTGAAATTAAATTCCGGTGATGCAGATAGTTCAAACGGCTATCGCTCGCGAATTTCGAAAAACGAAGAATGGTCTGAACCCGGATATTACGGTGTTATGCTTAAAAGTTATAATATAAAAGCAGAAATTACTGCGACTGCGCGAACTGCATTTTATAAATTTTCTTACCCGCAAAGTGATAATGCACATTTGATAATGGATTTGACTTCGTCGATATATAATTACGAAGGTAAAATTATCTGGTCTGAAATTCGTGTACTCGATGACTATACAATTACAGGATACAGGCAGACAAAGGGATGGGCAGCTGACAGAAAAATTTATTTTGCGATGAAATTTTCAAAACCAATCGAATCTTATACTCTCGTAGATGATGAAGATTTTTATTATAAGGGATTTGGTGTTAAAGGAAAAGTTCTTGAAAATTATCCGTTCCAGTATGGAAGAAAAGTAAAAGCACATTTAGATTTTAAAACTGGAGCAGGCGAAATTGTTTATCTAAAAATTGCAATCTCTCCGGTTGGTACGGATGGTGCTCTTAAAAATCTTGAAAATGAAATTCCTGAATGGAATTTTGATAAAGTGAAATCGGATGCAAAATCATTATGGCAGAAAGAACTTGAAAAAGTTAATATAGAGGCGCCTGAAAAAGAAAAACAAATATTTTATACCTCATATTATCATTCACTTCTCGCTCCTGTAATATACTCTGATGTCGATGGACGTTATCGCGGAGTCGATGGAAATATTCATACCGCTGAGGGTTTTACAAATTATACAATCTTTTCTTTATGGGATACTTACCGCGCCGAACATCCAATGTTTACAATACTTCAACCGAATCGTGATGTGGNNGCGTTCATAAATTCCTTCCCGTATGGAGTTTTCACGGAAATGAGACGTGGTGCATGATAGGTTATCATTCCGTTTCCGTGATTGCGGATGCATATTTAAAAGGCATAAAAGGTTTCGATGAAAAAAAAGCTCTCGATGCAATGACAACGACGGCTACTTATGAAAAATATGGAGGACTTAAATATTATATGCTTCTCGGGTATGTTCCTCAGGATAAGGAAAAAGAAGGTGCATCGAAAACACTCGAATATGCTTATGACGACTGGTGNNTGGGATGCCGGAACGAGATTTTTCCGTGCGAAAAACAGCGATGGAAGCTGGAATGAGCCGTTCGACCCTTTGTATGCAGCTTATGGAGGTGATTATACGGAAGGGAACGGCTGGCAGTACAGCTGGTATGTTCCGCAGGACGTGCACGCAATGATTAATTTATACGGAGGAAATGAAAAATTTATAGGGAAACTTGATTCGCTTTTCATTTTGAAAACAGAAGATGAAAAATATAAACAGGTGGAAGATATTGCAGGACTAATAGGACAGTATGCACAGGGGAATGAACCGAGTCATCATGTTGCTTATCTTTATAACTGGGCGGGCGCTCCGTGGAAGACGCAGGAAAAAATTCATATGGTTATGAATAATCTTTTTGATAACACTCCGGATGGAATATGCGGAAACGAAGACTGCGGGCAGATGAGCGCGTGGTATATTTTCAGTTCTATGGGATTTTATCCTGTCTGTCCGGGTTCACTCGAATATATTATCGGTACTCCAAAGCTGAATAAAGTTGAGCTTAAATTGGACAATGGAAAAATATTCAGTATGATTGCGAATAATTTATCTCACGAAAATTTTTATATTCAGTCGGCTAAATTAAACGGAAAACCTCTTGAGAGAAGTTACATAACTCATTCGGAAATTATGAACGGCGGAGAATTAATTTTCGAAATGGGTGCGTCACCAAATAAAAATTTATGGACTGACGAGAACAAAATGCCATACTCAATGACGAAATAGTCGATTCAGGAGTGGATAAGAAAAACAGAAAAATATTTACTTCACTATATATACGATCGATATAAACGGTCTGTTGAGAGAAATAATTAATGTAACAATTAATTTATAAAATTATTATAT
>PNBM01000122.1 GCA_003135995.1 Ignavibacteriota bacterium
CAGAATTATCCGAACCCGTTTAATCCTGTAACAAAAATTAAATATGAAATTCCCATACAGGGTTATGTTAGCTTAAAAGTTTATGATGTACTTGGCAGATTGGTTAAAGAACTTGTTAATGAAATAAAATCGAGAGGTTTTTATGCAATAGATTATGATGCTTCCGGTCTTTCCAGCGGAATTTATTTATATAAATTNNAAGCGTATCGGGAATATTATTAAAATAAATAAAAATCTTTTTTGCATACTTTAACAATAAAATATAATTTTAAAAGAAAAAAATGAAAATAAAAACATTTGTTTTCTGTTTAATGTTAATGTTATTGTATTTCTCAAACCTTTTTTCACAATATAATAACTTAATATCTGCAGGTGTTGCCCCCTGGCTGCCAAATAACGGTAATTTTAATTTGCAAACAGTTTTGACCAATCCTAATGCTGTGGGTTATTCATATTATTCCGTAGGTTCGTCAGGAAGTCAACTATTCANNATAGGAAGTACACAACCGTATTTATTTGGCAGTGGTGACTTCGCAAATCCAACCGGCGTTTGGAAATATTATGTAGAGGACCAGAGTACAGCTCCATATACAATATATGAAGTCGATACTGCAACGGGAAATCTTACAAATGTCGGAGCACCTTTGAATTTAAAAAGCGGTCATGTACCTATGGACTTGGAATGGGATCAGACAACTAATGCATTCTATCTTATAAGCGTAAATTCTGCATTAACCGAGACTCAATTTTATAAGTTGAACTGGTCAACCAAAAATTTAACATCGGTAGGTTCAACCACAACCAGTCCAGCCGCAATTGTGGCGGGANNATAGACCTTGTTTCCGATGCACTCTGGAAAGTAAATAAGTACACGGGAATATGGACTCAGGTTGGTTCGCTCGGATATCCTGTAAATTATGCTCAGGATGCAGGTTTTGACAGAGCGGATTTTTCTAAAATGCTTTGGTGTGCTTGCGGTAGTACAGTTGGTTTATATGAAGTTGATACAGCAAACGCAGTGATAAATTTAATTGGGACTTTTCCCTCGTCATATACTCAGGTTATGGCGACAGGCTTTGTTACCGGTCCGGGACCTCAGATTTCAATCACTCAGCTTTTAAATACACAAAACTTATCAGGACCATATATAGTAAATGCTGTTGTTACGCAGGGCGGTGCGGGTATTGCTTCTACTAAATTGTATTGGTCGAGAAATAATCCCGCCATTACAGATAGTATAAATATGACAAATACGAGTGGAAATAATTGGACCGGAAGTATTCCCGGTAATGGTGGAACGGCAATTTACAGATATTACGGATACACTAAAGATTCTCTCAACAGAACTGCTGTTGCTCCTATCGGAGCCCCGACAAATTTATATAGTTTTCTCGCATTGGCAATTGATACAATAAAACCAGTTATTATTCATACGCCTATTGGAAATACACTAAAAGACCTTTGGCCCGATACTGTTACTGCTTCGGTTACGGATAATTTTGGAATTGATTCTGTCTGGGTAAGATGGAGAAAAAACAGTACGGCTGCAAAGGAATTTAAATTGCTGAATTCAACAGGGAATAATTTTATTTCACCATTTAATTCTTCTTATGCAGAAGTTTATACAGGCGACACGATTTATTACAGAATCATTGCACAGGATAATTCTTCAAGTCATAACAGGGATTCTACTACATCATATAATTTTTTGATTATTTCGGGTCCGAACAATTGCATCGGAACAGGTACAACGGAACTTGCAATCGGTCCGTATAATACTAACTATTACGGTGAACGGAATCAATTCCTCTGGACTGCATCGGAGATTCTTGTTGCCGGCGGAATACCGGGACTTATTACCAAAATCGGATTTGATGTTTCCTATTTAAGCGGAATTACAATGAATAATTTTAGCGTTAAAATTCAAACTACTACCGATACAGCACTTACAGGATTTATTAATGATAACTGGACTAATGTTTATTCGGCAAATTATTCAATCCCGGGAACAGGATTGCAGTATATTATTCTTCAAACCCCCTTTGAATGGGATGGTGTAAATAATTTATTGGTTGAAATGTGTTTTGAAAATACTGTAAACTATGTAGCTACGAGAGTTAGAGGTTCATGGATACAAAATCATAGGTTTTGCTATGAAATGCATGATATATCCTCAGCATGTACAACCTTTCAAAATGCGGCCAGAACGAATTATAGACCAAATGTTTGTTTTACGATTGAACTGCCTGTGAAAATAAATAATAACACAGGTAATTATCCAACTAATTTTAAGTTATTACAGAATTATCCGAATCCGTTTAATCCTGTAACAAGAATTAGCTATGAAATTCCAAAACAGGGTTTTGTGACTTTAAAAATTTATGATATCCTTGGTAAAGAAGTAAAAAATCTTGTGAATGAAATGAAATCCTTAGGTTCTTATTCTGTTGATTTCGATGCTTCCGCTCTTCCAAGCGGAGTTTATCTTTACAGGCTGGAGTGCAACGGATATTCCGAAACGAAAAAAATGCTAATGATAAAATGACTATAGTCATTTTATCATAGTCCCGATAGCGAAGGGTATCGGGAATATTATTGAAATAATATTTTTAGTTTTATCAAAATTTGATATGCTTTTTCTATTCAAAAACCCATATTCCATCGTGGGTTTTCCTTTTTTATATCCATTCTTAATTATAATTTATTTTAAATGGAACAACAAATAAATATCATGATTTTAATAAAGAGACTCGAATCACCGTACCAATTGATTATTGAATTGTAAAACATTTTTTATTATTAATTAACTAAAAATTTACTAATTTTACCGCATATATAACTTAGTTCTTAGTCAACTTTCTCTGATTTCACTCTTTAAAATATAATATTTTAAATTAATTTATTAACATTTTTAAAATTAATAAATTAATTTAATTATTGAATTTGAGAATTATTGTTTGTAAATTTATATTAACATAATAGGAGAAGTTATGAAAAATTATTTTAATAAATTTTTTGTTATAATCTCACCTTTGTTTATTCTCAATTTTTTAATTTTACTACAAAATTCTCAAGCACAGTGGGTTCAGACAAACGGACCTAATGGTTGTTATCCACAATGTAATGCAATTTCAGGAACAAACATCTTTATTGGGACTTATGATAAAGGCATATTCTTAAGTACAAATAATGGAGCAAACTGGACTGCAGTCAATAATGGAATAACAAATTTATCCGTATATGCACTTGCAATTTCGGGAACAAACATCTTCGCCGGAACTCATGGCGGCGGAGTATTTTTGAGTACAAATAATGGAATTAATTGGAATGCGGTAAATAATGGATTAACAAACTTAGAAGTTTATTCACTTGCAGTTACGGGATCAAACATATTTGCCGGAACGTACAGCTCCGGTTTATTTTTAAGTTCAAATAACGGAGGAAATTGGATAACAGCTAATAATGGATTAACAGGTTATTTTGTCAGAGCATTGGCATTCTCAGGAACAAATTTATTTGCAGGAACTGCTTATAACGGATTATTTTTGAGCACAAATAATGGAACTAATTGGACACCAACTGCTTTGACAACACAATATATGAATACAATTTCAGTCTCCGGAACAAGAATATTTGCGGGAGCTATAAACGATTTATATTTAAGCACAAATAATGGAACGAACTGGACTGAAATTAATAATGGATTAGCGAATATTGATATTTATGCACTTGCATCTTCGGGGACAAATATTTTAGCGGGAACTCCGGATCTCGGTGTTTTTTTAAGTACAAATAACGGAATGATATGGACGGCAGTTAATAATGGAATAAGTCTATATATCAATGCAATTACAATTTCAGGAACATCCATTTTTGCCGGTGGACCCTCGGGTGTATGGTTAAGTACAAACGGTGGGTCAAATTGGACTCTGTCTTTAATGTATATTAATCCCAATATTTATTCCATTGCAGTTTCAGGAACAAACATATATGCAGGGGGTAATGGTAAAGTATTTATAAGTACAAACTATGGGACAATCTGGATAACGGATAGCATCGTGTTGACAAATCAAAATATTTTAGCCTTAGCTAACTCAGGAACAAACTTATTTGCAGGAACTGGCGGCACAGGTGTTTTATTAAGCACAAATAATGGATTAAACTGGTCTGCGAAAAATAATGGATTAACAAATTTGAATGTCCATTCACTTGCCTTTATGGGAACAAACCTATTTGCAGGAACTATAGGAGGAGGTGTTTTTGTATCAACAAATAATGGAACAAACTGGACTGCGGTTAATAATGGATTATCGAATTTAATCGTCTATTCACTTGCAGCATCAGGAACAAACTTATTTGCAGGNNATCCAAAAATAATGGTATTAACTGGGTAATAAAAAATCAAGGCTTCACTTTAATTCCAACTATAAACTCTTTGTCAATATCTAATGGTTATATTTTCTCCGGTACACTTGCTCATTCAGTATGGCTTCGTTCATATTCTGAAATAACCGGAATACAGAAGATCTCCGAACTCGTTCCGTCTTCATATTTTTTGTCACAAAATTATCCAAATCCGTTTAATCCCATAACGAACATTCGTTACGAATTACTGAAAAGCGGATTAGTTAATCTCGTTGTGTTTGATGTGCTCGGACGCGAAATCGAGTTACTCGTAAATGAAAAGCAAAATGCCGGAACTTATGAAATAACATTTAATGCCTCACAATATTCAAGCGGAATTTATTTTTATAGATTAACAACTGACAACTTCAGTGATACAAAGAAAATGTTGATGATAAAATAGCGATGCTATTTTTCCGGTGTACGTTTTGTGTCAATCCCGATAGTGAAGCCTATCGGGATTGATGGCGCTTTTAAATAACGATAATTATTTAATCAATTACCCCGAAACCGTCTCCTTATCCTGCCCACGGAATTCCTTCTACTTTTTCCTGAAAATCTTTTAATCTAATCCAGCCTGTATCGCCTGTATTTGTTTTAATAAAATACCAGTACAGTTCACTATTAGGATGTTCCTCATTGGAAACGCATTTTCCCGTAATCACGGCTTTAAGTATATTAATTTTTGCCCCGGTTTTAACTTTAACCGAGACATCCGCATTATCTTCGTGATTTTTGAGCAGCTCGAATGGTTCTTTTACGTTAATTGTATTTCCTTCATAAGGAGTGATATCTAAATTATATTCATCTTTGTATTTTTCTTTAAACCTTTTTGAGGATTCGTCATAAGTGCAAACAGCTTCAGCTAACCAGAATCCCATCCAATCAGAAATTTTTATCGTTCCGTTTCCGGGAAATTCAAATTCATCAGACATAGTACTCAATGAACCAATTTTAATTATTGATTTCCCGTCATACCTGAATAAATCGCAGTTTTGTTCCGGATCCACCCAGTATATCAAAGCAAGTTCTTTGAAGTCATCTTTTTTATCTAAATTGACAAGCTTAAGGAAAGCATTTTCTTCAAAGTATGCAGTGTCTGAATAAGAAGCATTATTTACTTTGAGCGTGTATATACCCGAACCATATTTTATTTTTGCGTCTTTATAAACTTTAATCGAGACATTATCGGATTTTCCGTCCCCGTTCAAATCCGCGGTAAATGTTGTATCAGGACCGGCTTTAGCGGTTAAATAGAAACTAAAAAACATTAAAAATAAAACGATTAAGATTTTCATAAGTATATGATTTAGGTTTAAAAATATATTTTGACTTCGCTTAATAATAATTCTAATTTTGGCTTGTGCTTATTAAAAGGTTAATTATAACAAAATAAAACTGTACTTCCCCGAAACCTTTTGGACAATTATAGCATAAATTTAAGATATTGTTTTAACATTTTCAAGATTGTTATTTGATTGTTTATTATGATTATTTTTCCAATTTGTTTTTGAAAAGAATAAAAAAAAGTCCGGTTAATTTTTCAACTAACCGGACTAATATTAAAAGATAAATTAACTTACAAATATTTTTATTTAATAAGCATCATTTTCTTTACTGATGTAAATTCGTTTGATTCCAACTTATAGAAATATACTCCACTCGATAGAGCTGAAGCATTAAAGTTGACAGCATAATTTCCGGGATTTTTTACATCATTAACAAGTGTTGCTACTTCTTTCCCGATAACATCATAAACCTTTAATGTAACTAATCCGGATTTCGGAATATTGAAACTGATTTTAGTTACAGGGTTGAATGGATTCGGGTAATTTTGGCTTAATGAATAAGTAGATGGAACTTCATTTGTAATCGGAGTGACACCTGTAATTGGCAGACCATATCTTGATATGCCTCCGAGGCTTCTTACTCCCCAAATAGTAGCACCGGCTCTTGATTTTGTCATGTGGTAGAAAACACCCTTAGTTGAGTAATTTGGAGCCGCGTATTGCAAAGCCCAGTTCGTGCCATTGTTTGATGAAAAATAAATAGTGGTATCTTGTTTAGCCACCCACCAGGAAGTTTGTGCTCCCGTTATGCCCGCAATGGTTGTTGAGCCCACAAATGTTTGAGCAAGAGTTGTCCAGTTTGTTCCACTGTTTGTAGTGATTAATAAGCCCGGGGAAGTACCGGAGCCACCAGCGATTCCGAGCGTTGAACTGTTGAACCATGTTGCCGCTATTTCCGATAACGTAATTGTCTGTGTTGACCAGTTTGCTCCCATATTTGAAGAATATTGGAAATTAGCATCCCCGACAGGAGAGAACCAAACTTGCTGACCATATAAACATGCAGCATTATTGTAAGTACCGCTTGTATTCGTAGTTGTAATTGTCGCCCATGACGACCAGTTTAAACCTGTATTGGTGCTTTTTAATAAATCCCAGGCACCACTTACAGGATCACCGATAAAATAAGCATTAGAAGCAGATGTCATATAAATGTCATCACCAAATCCTGCGTGTGTATTTGCCAGTGTCCAGTTAGCCCCGCCATCCGATGTTTGATAGATTGAAGTATTTGATCCGGCAACCCCTGTAACGATTGCTGTATTTGCATCCCATGCAAAAATACAATAATTTGTTATAGTAGTTGGAATGGTTCCGGTGACATTTGTCCAGGTGACACCTTGATTTGTGGTTCTTAAAACTTTACCACTTGCTCCACAAGTCCATGCAACGTTATCATCAACTGCAGATACTGATTGTAATGCTGTTGTTACACCGGATGTTTGTTCTGTCCAGGTACCGGTTGGAACGGGCGATGGAAGAGTTTCTGTGTATTTCCATATTCCACCTGCATATCCTGTTGCATATACTGTTAATTGATAACCTGTAATATTTGCACCAATATTCCAGATAGGTCCTGTGGTTTGAGTTCCATAAGTATATGATGATGGGAATGTAGTTCCGTTATCGGTCGAATAAAAAATATCAGTCTGTGCAATCCAAAATCTTGTACCGAGGGATTGAAAATGTACATTAGAGCCTGTACCGGGAGCAGTGAACGCACTCCACGTTGCACCGGCATCTGTCGATTTTAAAGAAGCACTACCACTGGTAACAAATCCGATATTACCACTTACTGTAATACCTGTAGATTGTGTTAAACCTGTAGTAGTTGTGGAAATCCAACTCGTTCCATAATTCGTACTTCTGTAAATATGGGCAGCATTTGTACCGAACCAAATATTATTGCCGCGTAAACACATTGCATTATCCCAGCCTGCTTCAGTTGATACCTGCGGGAGATATAATCCGGTGGAATCCCAGGTTGTTCCCGCGTTTGTGGTTTTCCATAATGACCATCTTGCGCCTACAGGGTCACCATATGCAAATCCATTAGTTGCATCTTTAAACTGAATGTCATCAATATAACCACCAACCTGTGTGAATACCTGAGTCCAGTTTGTACCACCATTGGTAGTTTTGTAAATATAAGTGTCAGCAGGTGAACCTGCGACAATTATTGTATTGGCATCTATAGCACGTACAACATCAGCTCCGAAAGTTGTAGGGATTGGTGCCGCGGCTATGTTTGTCCAGTTAATTCCGCCGTTTGTAGGTTTCAAAATTTGTCCTGCATCACCTGAAATAAACGCCACATTAGCATCTACAACACTCACAGAACGAAGTATTGAAGTGACTCCTGAAGTTTGTACTGTCCACGTCTGTGCAGATAAATTTATTGCAAAAGCAAAAACCATAAACATAGTTATGAGAGTAATTTTTTTCATATCTCTTTCCTTTTAAGTTAATAAAACAATTAATTAAAAAATAAATTTAAATTTAACTCTATAAAATTAATAATACTTTTATTAGTTAGCCAATATTATACCACATCTATTAAAACAAGTCTTAATTAAATTTATAATTTAATATTAACTAATTTTATAAGATTAATCAATTTAAAAAAATTATTATTTATTTTACCCGAATTGGCTCATAAAATATGTAACAATAGTTACTTAGTTGCTATATTTCCGGTATAATATTTGTATTGGCTAACATATAATCACTAAAAGACGTCCAGGTTTGGATTTACCAAAAATATCGGAAAATTTTTATATACAGTAATTACTCCGGTTTTGCAGACTGTTGCAAACCTTGTTTTTGTTCTGTTTCAAAGTTTTTTCATTGAATGTTAAATATTTGAGTCACTGCATTTAAGTCGTTGCGAAGTTGGATTTTAAACAGATTTTGGAATTTTTAAAGTAATTCTCAATCAGTCATCATTTGAGATAATTATATAATTTAAAGGATAAAAATATTAAATAATCGTTTCTTTAATATTATCAGATTATTTCATCTGAATATTGCAAATGGTACAGAACCCGGTTGGCAATTTTAAATGCAAAAAAAAGCCGGAAGCAAAAACTGTCGGCTGTTAAAATGGAATAAGATAAAATTATGTTTTATTCGCTCTTTATTAAATTATTATTCTTTTTCATAATAAAAGTATTACCCATTTCTATCTTTTTTATTATCTGATTTTGCTTTCTTAAATCGGGTGGTAAAATCTCTAAAGTCGGAACAACTTTAGTTAATCCGTAGTTAGTTATCAGTAATGGAACATCTGCGGCATCAACAGATAAATCACCGTTGAAGTCACAGCTAAAGTATCCGATATTTCCATATTGATTGATGAAGTCATAAGCATCGGCAGCATCAATTGAACCGTCCTGATTTTCATCACCAACGATTAATACCCAAACACTTCCAACCTGTTTCATATTGTCACCGTAAGCTTTGTTTGCCGCGGTTGTAAAATCATAGTTAACCGAGACATTTGTAATAAATGCTTGAGGAAGCTTACTCCATGTTTCAAGATGATTTCTGTGTCTTACGACAATGTAATAGTTTGCATTTGGAGCTTTTATAAATGTTAAAACGGCTGTTCCTGTTGCTGATATTAAAACTGTAATACTATCAACTAATGTATATGGTGAAGTTCCACCGGCAAGATATATCCTTACGGTATCAGTCACCTGTTGCACTCCATCCCAGAATCCTTCAAGATAAACTTTTAAATTAAGTGTTAGATTTTGTAAAGTTCTGAAATTACAAATTGATGACCATGGACCTGAACCACTTGTATTTGATGCATAAATTCTCCAATAGTATCTTGTTAATCCTGTTAATTTTCCGGCAGGAACGGTTAATTGTGAAGAAGTGACTCCTGTCGTATCAAACGCAGTTGTAGAAAATGTGCTGTCTGAAGAAACCTGAATCCTGTAACTAGTCGCATATGTAACATCATTCCAATCGAGCAATGGCGTTAAAGAAACACCCGTTGCATTATTTGCAGGAAGCAGCAATGTCGGAGCAACCGGTACCGGAAACATTGTTGTAAAACTCCATACTGTACTAAACGAACCCCAACCTGTTTGATTCTTACCCTTAACCCTCCACCAATATTTCGTGTTATATGTTAAAGTAACGGATTTTAAAGTATCGGTTGCAGATGAATCTCTTAATACTCCGGTAACAAATGTTGAGTCCGTTGAAGTATATTCAAGCCAGTATTTATTTAAAGTAAGAACATCATTATTGAAAGGAATTTGATTATTATTGTTTTTAGAAATGTTTGGTATCGTCAAAATTGTTTCAATAGCTTTGCGCCAGACAAATGTCAAATTAACCGGCTGTCCTGTTGTACCATTTGAAGGGGAAATAAGTACCGGAGGATTCGGGGCATTTGGTATTGTTGTAAAATTCCAGATTGTTGACCATGCGCCAGTCCCTGCAATATTAGAAGCATTAATTCTCCAGTAATATTTTGTCAAAGTTGTTAATTTTCCCGATGGAATATTAATGTTGGAAACTATTATTCCTGTTGAATCAATTGCTGTTGTTCCAAAAAGAGAATCAACAGAAACCTGAACCCTATAATTTGACACATAAGTAACATCACTCCAATCGAGCGCAGGAGTTAACGAAATATCTATACTGCCTGTTGCTGGAGATATTATTATTGGTGAAACAGGTATTGGAACTATTGTAGTGAAATTCCAGACGTTGCTAAAATTGCCCCATCCTGTCTGATTCTTCGCTTTTACTCTCCAGAAATATTTAGTAATATAGTTAAGGCCTGATAAGGATTTAACTGTATCAGTTAATAATGAATCTCTTGTAAGTACTGTTGCGAAAGTTGAATCCGTACCATATTCAAACCAATAGTTAGTTACAGCCAGTGGTGAATTTCCTTTTTTATTATTATTACTTTTTTTATTTGTTAATAAGGTTTGGTCAATTGATTTAAACCAACAGAGTGAAAATGCTAAAGGCAGGTTTACGCTATTGTTTAAGGGAGATGCTAATACAACTATACTTGGAGCTCCAACAGTTTTGAAATAATAAGTTGAACTGAAAATACCCCAACCAGCAATATTTTTCGCTCTTACTTTCCAATAATACTTTGTTAACACTGATAGATTTGTTAATACTTTTACCGAATCTGTTAATGTAGTATCATTCATAACTACATTTGTAAAACCTGTATCAGTCGCAATAATTACATTATAGCCGGAAGCATATTGTGGTTTATTCCAAACTAAATTTAAATTTAGAGGATTACCTATAGAGTTATTCGCAGGAATTAAAAGCGATGGCGCTGTAGGAATTGGAACAATAGTAGTAAAATTCCATAAATTGGAATAATTGCTTGCTCCCCCGCCATTTGAAGCAGTTACCCGCCAGTAATATAATATGTTATTTGTAAGTTTGCCTGATGGAACTGATATGGTTGTTCCTGGTACGTTTGCAGAATCAAAATTAATTGCAGCAAATGTGCTATCTGTTGAAATCTGAATCCTATATGAACTTGCTCCTGTAGATGAATTCCATATCATCGTTGGAATAACTGATACATTCACTGCTCCATTTGACGGCGAGTTCAGCGTCGGTGCCGACGGCGGTGGAATCACCACCGGGTTAAAATATAATCCGCCTGTATTTATATGACTCGAACCATTCCATCCACCCCATACTATCATCTTACTACCTGTCCAAACTGCAGTATGCAAATATCTTGCTTCGGGTGCACCTGTTGTCGAAATTGAAGTCCACGTGTCTGCTATTACATTATAAATTTTACCGCTATTCAAAAATCCGGCCCATGTATTTCCACCCCATACAATCATTTTAGTACCAGTCCAAATTGTTGTGAAAGATTCTGTTGCAGGATGTGCATTTACGGTCGAGGTCGCAGTCCATGTATCAGATTCAGGGTCATAAACACCTCCTGTATTAATTAACGCACCACCATTATTTCCACCCCAAATAACCATTTTACTTCCTGTCCATATTGCCGAGTGATATCTTCGTGCTGTCGGGGCATTTGTGGTTGATATCGCTGTCCAGGTATCAGTTGATGGGTCGTATATTCCACCGGTATTTAATACACTTCCTCCATATCCACCCCAAACAATCATTTTTGAACCCGTCCATACAGCTGTGTGGTTACATCTGCCAACCGGTGCATTGGTTGTAGAAGTTGCTGTCCAGGTATCTGTAGCAGGGTTATAAATACCGCCGGTATTAAATAATCCATTGCCCGCTCCTCCCCAAATAATCATTTTTATACCTGTCCATATTGCCGTATGGTAATAACATGCCTGTGGAGCATTAATAGTTGATGTCGCTGCCCATGTGTTTGTTGCGGTATCATATATTCCGCCTGAATTCAAATAGCTGTTATTATATCCACCCCAAATAATCATTTTTGTACCTGTCCAGATTGAAGAAGGATAATCACGTGCTACAGGTGCATTTGTAAAAGGAGTAGCTGTCCAGGAATTTGTGGCAGTATCATAAATTGCGCCACTATTCATATAATAAGGGCTGGTATAATTATACCCTCCCCATACAATCATTTTATTTCCCGTAGAAACTGCTGTATGCCATACTCTCGGAGTAGGTGCATTTATAGTAGTTGTCAAAATCCAATTTTCTTGAGCGTAAATTGATGACAAGGAAAAAGAAAAAAAAATAAATAAGAGAAATATATAGTAAAAAAATTTTTTCATAAAAAAACATGATAGATTTAATCAGAGGTGTATTTTTCCTGCTAACTATAGAGTAGATTCTTAATAACTAATCCTATGAAGATAAAAACGCATTTCATATTATTATCTCAATGCTCAAATTAACTCGGGTGACATACTTTATTCCTCATATGAAATTAATATAATTGCATGTCAAAACAAATATAGTATTGGAGGGATACAATACACTATTGCGTTCCAATTAGAAAGAAAAATATATAATTCATATTTGCCGGTTAAGAGTATCTTTTTGGTTTATTGATTTTATAATAAATATTATCCGTAACGTTTCAAAAACCGCGGTACTAAAAGTGTGATTTTTAATGAGAAAAAACACATCAAATTAAATCAAAGAAGAAAGAGTAAGGTAATGAAATCGCACAAAGACAGCGAAATATTCAGAACAATTATGGTATACAAAAAAGCCGGAAGCAAAACATTCCGGCTGTTTAATATTAATTTGAAACAGATTTTTATTTTATTAAAATCATTTTCTTAGTCTCGCTGAAATTATCCGTTGTTAGCCTATAAAAATAAACTCCGCTCGGATATTTCGAGGCATCCCACTTTGCTTCATAAGTCCCGGGAGTTTGCGTTTCATTTACGAGCGTTTCAATTTCACGGCCGGGCATATCGAAGACAACAAGTTTCACAAAACTATTCGCCCGTAAATAATATTTTATATTTGTCGTCGGATTAAATGGATTCGGATAGTTTTGTAAAAGATTAAAATTTGTTGGTAAATTATTTGTTAATAATTCATCCGCTTGCATTTTTGCCAGTGAATACCGGAAAACTCCGAATCCGGATATACCCGCATAAATAAAATCATTATCTGTACATAATGATATGCAATTTAAACCTTTTAACCCGCTGTTTATTTTAGTCCATTTTATTCCCGTCAATGTTGTATAAAAAATTCCTGAGTCAGTTGCTGTAAAGACCCTGTTCTGATTAGTAGTAAAAACTAATCCCGTAATCGTAGAATCTATAAGACCTGAATTAAACTTTGTCCATACATCTCCGTTATTTTTTGAACGGAAAACTCCCCCATCTGTCCCTGCAAAAATTGTAGTACCTGATAAAGTAAGAAAACTTACATTTGTATTTGATAATCCAGAATTAACAAGTGTCCAGTTATTTCCGTTATTTGTTGAGCGGTAAACCCCGTCACCGGTTCCAGCAAAAATATTATTGTTATTAACTGCAAGAGCAACAACAGGCGTATTAAATACACCGTTTGTGACTAAAGTCCAGCTATTACCATTGTTACCCGAACGCATTACATCCCCCGAAGGTCTGCCGTGAGTATTTCTGCTTCCTGCAAATAAATATTGGCTGTTCGAAGTAATGGATATAACTCTCGATCCGTTATACCCGGTTTTTGTCCAGGAATTTCCGTTATCACCTGAACGAAATATCATAAAATTACTTCCGGCAAATAATAAATTTCCCTTAAATCCCACAGAATATATATTGTCTGAACCGAATATAGAGTTTGTCGGGTACCACGTGCTTCCATTATCATCTGTAAATGAAACTCCCTTATCGTATGCACCGGCAAATAGTATATTCGGCTTTGCTGCCATACTTGTAACATCTAAATATGGCAAACCATCAATTGTGGCTTCCCACGAATTTCCTTCATCAAAAGAAGCAAATATTGCACTTGTAGTTCCGGCGAAGAGATTATTTCCAAAAGAATAAATTTTAGTTACATCAAGACCTTTATTTACTGCAGTCCACTTTGTTCCAAAATTTGTTGATTTATAAATACCGTAGTTTGTTCCTACGTATATATTATTATTCATAAATGTTAAAGAACGTGTATCAATATGGTTAGAGCCGGTTCCCGGCAATCCGTTATTCACTAATGACCAGGAAGAACCGTTATCTGTGGATAAATAGACACCATATTGATAACTTGAAATAAAAATTTTATCATTAACAACTAATAAATCTTCAGCAAGCAAAAATGATGGTAAGCCGCTGCTTACATTAATCCACGTTGCCGCGAAATCATCTGAACGATATATTCCATTGCCTGATGTTGCCGCAAATAAAGAAATTCCGTTATTAGTTTTCAAAGCGAGAGCATTAATCCAGTACGATAAGCCTGAAGCACTCCAGTTAACTCCGGAATTTGTTGAAAAATAAATTCCATTTGATGTTCCTGCTATAAGATAATTAGTATTATTAATAGTTTTTGAATTCAGTGCTAATACTATAGTATTTTCAATTCCTGAATTGTAAGGTGCCCAGCTATTAGTTCCAATAGATGTCCGGTAAACTCCATTTTGAGTCCCGGCAAATAAATAATTTTCATTTGAATTAAATGAATAAACATATAATGAATTATCATTGTTCAGACCGGAACTATACTTATTCCATTTGGCACCTGAATTTGAAGTTTCAAAGATACCATTACCAAAAGAACCCGTATAAAGATTATTTCGGTCATTCGTATAGAATGAGAGAATGTTCGCGCCCCGGGGTCCAGCCGTTTGTTTCCATTGCCCGGACGATATATCTGAAAAAGATATAATTAATAGTATCAAAATAATTTTTTTCATAATAGTAAATTTATTTATAGTAATATTGTTAAGAATAAAAATTTTTGACTACGTAATATATTATTCAATAGGTCAACTCGAAATGAGACCCGTTGAATTTAGAATTTGAATAAAAAATTTATTCACAGGAGTATTATTTATGCCAACTATCGCGAACCCGTATAAGAAGAAATAACTAACGATGTAAAAATTTAACAAATCATACACTTAAAAATCAATTTATTACTTTCCATTTAGAATTTTCTCCGCATTATCGCAGGAATATTTAATCAGCTGACTCAGAATTTTGTCGTCTATGTCTGAAAGTTTTTTTATATAAAGACATCCTTTCCCGGTTTTATATTTTCCGAGCATTGCAAGCATATCTTCATTTCTTACCGCACCCATAATATAAAGTGATATCTGTTGTTTGCGAGGTGAAAATCCTACCCTNNCGTATTTGTAATGCACATCACCGAATCCGATTATTGCAGACCCCCACATTTTTGCTTCGGATTTCGAAACGGATTGCATCATTTTAACTATGCTTTCGCAGTCCCTGACAAGAGCCTCATCACTGAAGGTTCTAAGGAATGCTTCTACGCTAATTTCGGTTTTTTTTGTTTTGTTTTCCTGCATATATATTTTAATTTATTATATAATAGTTTTTTGGGGATAAAAATTCTATTTTCGGGCTTAAAAAAACTTACAGGATGATAAATTTTAAATATTCCTCCGCCAATTTTATAAATCTATTATATTTTTTTAAAGCGAACGGTGAATAATACAGTTACCAAATCTTATTTACAAATAAAAAAGACCGGAAGCTGTTAACCCCCGGCTTTGTACTTGATGTAAAATAAATTTTTTTATTATAATAAAATCATCTTCTTTGTTTCGCAAATCCATCCGTTAATAGTCTATAAAAATAAATTCCGCTTGGGTACTGAGATGCATTGAATGTTACTTCATACGTTCCCGGATTCATATTTTCATT
>PNBM01000016.1 GCA_003135995.1 Ignavibacteriota bacterium
GACGGCAACTCCTTAAACCGCTGGACCGTTAGCAAAAATTGAGTACTTATCTCGTCCCGAATAAAATTTTGACCCAATGAAAAAAATAATTTTTACTATTGCCGTAATCTTAGTAATAGTCTCTTGTAAAGAGCAAGTCTCAAATGGCCCTATGATTCTTTCTGGCAATATTAAAAACCCTAATTGGGATTCCATTTCAATCCAGGATCCTTTGAACAGAGTAATTAGTAAAATTAAACTTTCAAAAAATAATTCTTTCGTTGATACTCTTAAAGTATCGGAAGGGAATTATTTCTTGTGTCATGGCATTCAGAGAATTACTGTGTTTCTTAAGCCCACATATGACCTAGATGCTGAGTTCGATGCACATAATATGGAAGAATCTCTAGTTTTTACAGGTGATGGAGCAAATGAAAACAACTTTCTAGCTAAGAAACAATTATATGAAAGAAGCCTAACCGGACTCAGTAACTTCTCCACTAATGAAGCAAAATTTTTAAAACTGAATGATTCTCTATTTAATCTAAGAGTTAAGTTTCTTAAAAATAATAAGAAAACTCTTGAAAAAGAATTTGTGACCTGGGAAATGAAAAACTTTGAAGTTGAAAAATTATTAGGAATTTCCAGATTTGAAAGAATCCATCAGTCAGAAACAAATAATAAGAACTTTAAGGTATCCAAACAGTTTCCCAATCCATATACATTGTTGGATTTTAATGATGAGAGACTAGCAATGTCACCTGAATATCTGATGCTAATTGATAGTTATTTAGGAAGAGAAGTAAGAGCCAAACTTAAAATAGGTGAATCTTTGGATTGGAGCATAGGAGTCTTAAATATTATAGAGGATAAAATCAAATCTTTAAAAGTTAAAGAGTTTATATGCTACCCTCATGTTGAAGAACTATTCGTCAACACCAGGGAACCGGATTCAGTCTATAATAGATTATTGACCTTTACACTTGACAAAGAATCACTTCAAAAGCTAAAATTGATATATAAGAATAGTTTAAATAAAATACATTCGGGAAGNNGTGTTTGCCCAAATTATAGATTTTATGATATAAACAATCAGCGAGTAACACTTAATTCTTTTAAAGGTAAAGTAGTTTATATAGATGTTTGGGCTACATGGTGCTCTCCATGCATGGCTGAGATTCCATACTTGAAAAAGCTCGAAGATGATCTTAAAAACTACAATATTCAGTTCGTAAGTATTTCTAAAGATAGTTACAAAGAGCTTTGGCGGAAAACGGTTAAAGAAAAAAAATTACCGGGAATACAAATTCTTGCTAATAGTGACACCTGTAGTTTTTTTAAAGATTTTTCTATAGTTGAAATTCCACGATTCATTATTCTCGATAAGAATGGTTTAATTATTAATCAGAATGCAATGCGTCCTTCCGACCCAAAGCTTAAAGATGATCTGTTAAAGTATATTCGTTAATTTTTTGAATAAAGATCCATTACTGCCTCCTTGTGATTTTTTACTCATTATTTATTATTTGTTAATCTTTATTTCACGAAAGTAAAACAATGAAAATCCGAATTATTTTAATTGTTATTTTGTTAGCATGCTCATGTACTCAAAAAAGTCATAAGCCTAAATCTGGTGATCTTCGAAAAATTGATGTGATTTCTCGTCCCGACTCTATTATATACAACCTTTCTGACATTGCTTCTGATATTCAGTATATTACTCTGAAAACTCCAGGTATTTTCCAATTCTTTTATATCTACAAGGTAGTCACTTCGCAACATAGAATATATATTAATTCAGGAAATAATCTATTTTGTTATGACGATTCGGGAAGGTTCCTTTATAGCCTTTTCCAGAATGACAAAGAAAACCCGGGATTTATCAACGACTTTGATATAAGCCCGGATCAAAAGACTATTGCAGTGCTCTACTACAGAAAAATATTACTATTTGAAGACAGGGATGCCAAACTTGTTTATACAAAATCAATTAAGCTAAATAAATCCTCACCTTGCAGGATCTCCTTTATCCCGGAAACAAATAATATTCTACTCTCTATTAATCCTAGAAAAGGAACTGAAAAATCCCTAAGCCTAATAATTAATTGTGATGGTGATACTTTAGAGCTAAAAAAGAACCACCCAAAATACTTTTTACCTTCAATGCCTGTATTCGAGACAGGAACGATACAATATAAATCAGGAAATTCTCTCTTTTTTAAAGAACAGAACAATGATACCATCTTTAAAGTCAACGAAAAATCGGAGATTTCTCCATCTTATATTCTTGATTTGAAAGGCAAAACTATATTAAACTGGACAAAAGGTTCCGGGGAATATCAATATGACAGAATGAATCCTTATATTATTATTGAAGCCATATTTGAAGTCCCAAAATTCATTCTTTACACTTATTCTTATCATTATCCAAATTTAAGTTATACGCTGTATCATAAAATAGTTTATAATAAAGTTACCGGCAGGAAACTCCATGTCGACATTAACAAGGATTTGAAAAATGACTTGTGCGGAGGCCCTGATTTTTATCCTCTATTTGTCAGCAGAGATTTGTATTATTCCTGGTCTAAAGGTTCTGACCTGAAGAAATTTATAGAAAGTGAGGACTTTAGAACAGCAAAGGTAAAAAATCCAGATCGGAAGAAACTTCTTAAGAATATGACCGATTCCCTCAGAGATGAAGATATCATACTTATAGTTGCTTTGCCAAAATAATAAAAAGACATCATTATCAACTTTTGCTAACTCGGACGGTTTAATNNTTGCAAGCCGACGCTCAAGTTGTGGTATGATACAACATCCGTTAATGGTAATTTCTTAAAATATCATGTAGTCGATAATTCTGTATTCATTGAATATGGTAATAACTCATTTCATCGATCATTACCTGATAAATATGATTGTCAAATTACTGATTTCTGGATACCTAAATTTGAATGGGATACCCATGATTTTATGATACTAAAATATGGCTGTGGATCACCTTGCTGGGGAATTTTTGTTCTCCGATTTGATNNATGGATTACAATAGTCTTATCGTTGAAAACCTCAAAACATTGCAAAGGATCAAAATTGAATTTCCTTTCAAATCGGACCACGGAGAGTTTATGGGTTCTTGGATTGATTCTATTTCAATAAAAAATAATCAGTTATATTACAAGTACTCTAATCCAAATGACTATAATGAAAAAAAGCCTCATACTGAAGTAACAATTAATATTAAACTAAAAAAAGCCTAAGCATAACTCGG
>PNBM01000015.1:0-2498 GCA_003135995.1 Ignavibacteriota bacterium
TAAATATTTTACGATGTTAAGAAACTTTTTTAACTCGGCTATCCGGTTCTTAAAACACAACAAATTATTTGTCGGAATCAATTTGATTTGTTTGTCAATAGCATTGGCAGCATCGTTCATTATGATGCTATATGTAATAAATGAGCTCCGGTGCAACTATTATAATACTAAAATTAATAGGATATACAGAGTTCTGAATTACAATGAAGAGATTAAGAAAACTATGAATGCGACACCATATTTTCTTGCAAATTCATTAAAAGCAGTATTTCCACAGATCGAAAAATCCACAAAAACATTTAAAATATGGAGATTAAAAGTGAAGGTTAATGATGAATTTATAAATGTCCCGGATGCAATATCAACAGATTCTCAAATATTTGACATATTTACCATTCCATTAATAAATAAATCCTCTGACAAAGACTTACTTGAGGACGAAAACTCGATCGTAATTTCCAGAGAACTTGCTGATAAGATTTATCCCGGACAAGATCCTGTCGGACATGAAATTACTTTACAGGTAAATAATATGGACTATATATTCATAGTCAGTGGTGTATTTGAGAATATCCCATTCAACTCAACTCTAAAGGCTCAATGTTTTGTAAATCTTAATTGGACAAAAAGGTTGCTAACAAGAACTTTTGGGTTTGGTAATTTTGATAAAGACTGGTCTCTTAATCTTTTTGAAACATGGATTCTTCTTTCGAAGGAAAGCAATCCTAAAAATTTTAGTAAACTGATTAAAGACTTTGAAAAAAAATATATTGGTGAAAAATCTCAATATCATTATTCAATACAAAGTTTACGTGATGTATATCTTGGCTCAGATAATATTTCTCAGAATGGAATAGTAGGTAACAAAAATAACATTAGAATTTTTTCTGCTTTTGCGCTGCTTATAGTTCTGGTCGCTACCCTGAATTACATAATACTTTCAACAACTGTGTCTCTGGGAAGAAGGATGGAGGTAGGTATCCGAAAGGCATTTGGAGCTACTAGAAGAGAAGTAGTGCTTCAAATGTTAAGCGAATCGGTTTTGTTGGCTCTTTTTGTTTTGCCGTTAGCCTATTTTTTAATGAGNNGTTAGCACTTCCTTTTGCAGAAGATATTTTTCAAACAAAGCTTCATATAAATTCATCAAATATATTTTGGTACTGTTTTGCTTACCTAGGTTTAACAATAATTATTGGCATTGCTTCAGGGCTTTATACTTCTTTTTATTTGTCCAGGCTTAATATTATTGATGTTTTTAGAAATCAGCCTTTATTGGGTAAAAGGAAACAGTTAATCCGCTCTTCATTAATTATTGTGGAACTTATTATATTTTGTTCCTTCATTTCATCTGCACTTATTATACGCGCCCAGTACAAATATGAAATAACCAAGGATTTAGGATATTATAACAAAGATATTCTTTTGATTAATTTTGGTGATTCTTATGCTACTTCTGCTTTTATCAATACTGTTAATTCTTATCCGGAAGTGATTAAGGCAGCAGGAACTATGGAACATCTTCCGCTTGTGCCAGGACTGACTATAATTAGTCATAATTTTCAAGATAAATCTGAAGAGGTTCGTCTTACAGGATTTTCAGTTGGGTATGATTTTATTCAAACAATGGGAATAACGATGAAAGCTGGTCGAGAATTTTCAAGAGATTTTGGAAGCGATCTTGAGCAATCCGTAATTTTGAATGAAACCGCTGTAAAAAGTCTTGACATAGAGGGTGACCCGATTGGTCAGAAAATTGGAAATACGGATATTAAAACAATTATTGGGATAGTAAAGGATTTTAATCTTCTCTCCCTGCATAGTGAAATTCCCCCCACTGAGATATATTTATCAGAAGATTATTATATGCGCCAGGTTGCAATACATTACAAATCTGGAACTCTAAATATATTATTGCCAAAGCTGCAAGCAGAATGGAAGAATGCTGTCCCCCATAAGCCCTTTGATTATTCAACAATAGAAGAAATCATAAAAAGTCAATATACCTCGGAAAGTAATTTAAGCAACATTATATCAATATTTGCTGTCTTTACATTTCTCATTGCTGCATTTGGATTATTGGGACTTACTTTCTTTGTAAGTCGGTCGAGAACAAAAGAAATAGGTTTAAAAAAAGTATTTGGCAGCTCTGAAAAATCTATAGTTTATTCCTTCTTATTGAATAATCTGATCCTTGTAGTAATTGCAGCATTGATCTCTTTCCCAATAACTCTTTTAATTATGAAGACTTGGTTAAATAATTTCCCGTTTAAAACGAATATCAGTTTCCTAATTTTTATTATCTCGTTTTTAATATCAGCAACTATTGTCCTTTCAACAGCATTTCTCTATGCTTACAAGGCAACTCATATAAATCCTGTTGAAGCACTTAAACACGAATAACCCAGATACATGACGACAGCCTGTTTCAGGGACCATATAACCAAGACAAATTCATCATGACCAATAATTAAAAATAACGCACTATAACTCGGACGGTT
>PNBM01000015.1:2609-3525 GCA_003135995.1 Ignavibacteriota bacterium
CTAATCAAACCGCCGGGCCGTTGGGTTTAATACGTAACGATTGGAAGTTACGTTCCCCTAGACAAAATCGAAATTTAAAACTTAGTGAATTCAGAAAACATTTTATGAAATACTATTTAATTGCACTTTTCATTTTTTTAAACATCCCTATTAAAAGCCAAATTTTAAATCTCGGTGATCCAGGTTTTAAAGGGAATATTAGTAGAGTAATTGAAAAATCAGTACGATATCCAAAAAGTTGGAGAGAGTTCAGTTTTGATAACAAATCGAAGATTATAGAAGATCAAAGTTTTAGAGATGATAAGTTAGTAGAAGATGTAAAATGGAACTATTTAGATCTTGATTCTGTAGTTATTGCAAAAGAAAAGAATGGAGACAAAGTTTCCACTCATAAATCGTATTTTGATTCAAGTAAGAGACTTATTAAATATGAACTTTTCTCTCCCGATGACTCTATTTTTCCATCGATTGTAGAAAATAACGTAAAATACTTTAATGGTCTAATCCAACAATTCAACAGGTTTCTGTTAAACCGCAAGGATACAATATTTAACGAATTCTACAGATATGAATATAGTCAGGACAAGACTAGTCTGATAATAAGCGAAAACGATAAAAAAAACCATAGCACTGAGACAATTACCTTAAAATTTGATAAAAAGGGGAATCAGATAAGTAAGGTAATTGACTATAATGATCCATCAATTGTAGTCACTGGGGTAAGACCTTGGACCAAATCAAAACGGGATAAATACCGAATAGATTGCAAATATGACAAATTTGGCAACTGGATTAAAAGCTACGCAGTAACCAAATTCTGTAAGTATAAAATTTGCACTAGAGAAATTCAATATAGATGACTTCGACCATCCGGACAATTAAAAAACTAAACCCAACTCGGTCGGTTTAATTAATT
>PNBM01000333.1 GCA_003135995.1 Ignavibacteriota bacterium
AAAAATCAAGCAAATTAAAAATGAACATACTTTTTTCAAACACATCGATTTTTAACATAAAGCTCTTTACAAAAGCCACTCAACCTATACGGTCTTTTATAAGCACAATCTTTACATTTATCAACCAGGACTGTATTTTCTAAATATTCGACATAATCAATAAACGTACTCAGATATTTATTCGAAAAATATTCATCAAATCGTTCACCGTCAACCGCAACTAATCTGTTACCTGCCTCCATTTTCTCCTTTATAAGCTCAGTCAGCCCACCGTCCGTATCATTCGGTATCACATAGTCTTCTTTACAAATCAACGGCTTATCCATGTCAAAAGTAACTTCACCATTAGCGATGTTAATAATGTAATGGGCTTCAAAAAATACTCCATCTAAGTTGAATATAATCGTTAGCTTTATTTCATCATAATTGCATTCATCTTCCCTCAATCTCCCGTATTCACCGATAGCTAATTCGTTTTCAGTATTTTCAAAGAGCGGTTTAAGATGCACTTTAGCAATATTGAAAAATAAATCATAACGATTNNGAAACGCCTCTTCAAAAAGATTACATTTGAATACATTCCAACCGATGAATTTATCTGACTGAGCCTTGAATGAATAATTGTTTTTTTCTATTAGTTTCATTTTTGATTCCTTTTTATATTTAATAGTATTTACCTGCATTAACTCAAAACTTCACGGCTCCCCAACAAAAAAACGAGAGCATTCTTGTATAGAAACCACAGAAATGTATATGCACTCTATCACAGATGATTTAAGAAGGGCAGTTGATTTATTAAATTTTAATAATTAACACTGATTATTAAACGAAAATTATTAACCTCTCATCTTTATAAGATTGCAAAGCATGGCAGTCCTATAGTCGTCGATCCGGCTCATAACATAGAAATACAACCGCCGAACGAATTTTGGATTACGAATTGGAATTTCATATGGATGCTAGAAAATCATTATAGAAACTTAATAAGGATTAAAATATGAGATTGTGAAAATATCTTTTTCCGGCTGTTCCATTTAATAATCATATTCAACATTTCATCAGATAAAATATAATTAGACAAGACTTAATATATCTTTTTAAAAAGTAATTATTTTCAAATTATAATTAACTAAAATTTACATTAAATTAAATAAATAAACAAATCTTGTTTAATGGGAAAAAAGCTTTCAAAAATTGACTGGGGAGTCTTTAAAACAAAAAATGAATACTTCACAAAATCTTTTGAAGATCTGTGTTACCATTTGTTTTGTAGAAATTTCAAATTGAAAGAAGGAATAAGAGTTGATTATAACCAAGTTGGAATTGAGACTTATCCTATCGAAGATAAAAATCAAAAATTAGTCGGATTTCAATCGAAATTTTTTGAAAATAAACTTTCAGAAGCTAGTTCAATTAATCAAATTATTCATTCGATCCAGAAAGCTAAAAATTCCTATAAGAACTTAAATCGGATAATTATTTTTACGCATCAATCATTTGGAAGTAAAAACCCAAAATATAAAGTTAAGATAGAAAAAGTAGCTAAACCGGTTAAAATCGAATGGTTTCTAGATAGTAATTTTAAATCTATTCTTTTTCTTCCCTCTAATCTTGACCTAGCTCAATTATATTTCGGTTTATGCGATGACATTAGTTTTATTAAAAATAGCGTTAATAAAGAAATTTTAACATTCCTGCAATCCTCCCTATATTTAGAACTTCCGGTTAACGATGATAAGAAAAAATGTATTAGTAATTTAGAACTTGATATAAGACAATCGAAAAATTCCATATTTCTAATTACCGGAAATCCAGGCTCTGGTAAAAGTATATTAATGCATAAATTATTAGAAATTCTTGGTGCATTAGATCAATCGACGGAGAGAAATATGATAAAACAATTAACAAGACAAGGTGCAGTCCCTTCGTTAGTAAACTTAAAAAATTGTACAACCGATAGTCTTGAAAATATTCTTCGAGGAAGACAGGACGATTGTAAAATAAGAACAAATAATTTAAAGTTTATTTATTTGTTTGATGGTCTCGACGAATTGTCAGAGCATAAAGCTGATTCAGTCTTGTCTTATATATCAGAATTAAAACAAAACAACAATACTCATAAAATAATTATTTCCTGCCGTTCTGGAAATCTTAACAAAGTTAAAGCAATAACCTATTTTAATGACATTGTGGAGTATAATATTGCAGATTTAGAGTTGTCGTTCGTGGATAAATATTTTACAGCTAAATCAAATGTGAATAAAGTTACTAAATTACAGGAAATAAAATCTTCAAACCCAAATATCTTGATGGAGATTAAAGACATTCTGTTGATAAATTTACTATGGGATACGATAGATGAGTTAAATGAAAAAAGTATTATTACCGATTTGCTCGAAATGAAAATTAATATGCTTATTAATGATCCAAAACACAAGAAAAATATTGAAGGATTGAATCTATTAAACCCGAAAAACGAAGTAATAATATCTTTAAATCAGGATATATCTTTTGAATTCCAAAAGAATTATCAATATCGTTTTTCTCAAAAAAGATTACAAGAAATTATTCTTAATAAGTTTCCTCGACTCGATTATCAATCTGTCAACATTATAATTAATTACATAGCAGATCTATTTTTTGATATTGATTATTCTAAAGATGACAAAGTACAATCATACGTTTATCAACATAGAAGATATCAAGAATTTTTCTTTGCTCAGAAATTAAAAATATTATACGAAAAGAATCCGAAAATTTTGAGGAAAAAAAATATTCTGTCTAATCATGATTTTTTCGAAAATGTGTTCTTGATATATTTAAGAAAAAAATATGGACAATAATCTCATCGGTTCTATAGAATTGAATTTAATTGATGTTTATTTAGGTAAACATAGAGGATTTGGAGCGGATGATGCATATTATAAGCAATCCGAATATTTTATTCCGGCTGTAGCATGTCAAAATGATATTGTATTTAATGAATTATTGAATAACGATAATATAGATATTAAAAATAAATTATCAATTGATTTAATCGATTTACAAAACGAATTTGATAAATGGAAAAAAGATAAAAAAAGTTTTAGATTTAAGTATTATCTCAGAGATACGTATGAAATCCATATTGCAAATCTTATTGAATTTATTGCAATATTTCACAAGAATTGTAAATTTGAATTTGCAGAAGAACTTAGAAATCAAATTTCACAATTATTTAAAATCTATAAAAAGAATAAATTTAATAAACAATTTGGTGAATATGATAGACTTCAAGACCCCATATGGGACAAATGGGAAGATTATTTGTATATTAGACTTGTTTTAAAAAATGAAAATATATTTGATGTTTTTAACCAATCTATTAGAAAAAATTATATAAATGTCAGAGATGAAGAAAAATATAGTTCTCACGAAGAANNTTGTCAAATCTTTTCTCCGTGTTTGCCTCAAATATAGATTTCGGGATTTAATTAAAATAATTAATAATTTTGATGAATATGAATTTATCTCTTTACTTGATGTATTCAGAAAGATAGAATATATACCGATATTTTTCCAAAATTCTGATTTACAAGAAATAATCAAAAACAAAATTAGTGAGTTAAAAAGTATTTTAAATAAACGCAGTTCCCATATCCTTTTGTTTAAAAAACTCTTATCAATTAAACTTAAAAAAACAGATCTGACCTTTGCAGAGGAAGAATTGAATAGATTAAAAGATACAAGGGCGTATGACTACGATATATTTGATACGCCTGTTAATTATGCCGCAATGTCATTTGTACTTGATAGAAATGATTTTGAATATTTTTTAAGAAAACAGGAGGGACACCCTTTCCGTTATTATTTTGAGTTAGGTTTATATTCAGCCTTATACAGAAGTTATATCGAATTACTTAAAAATAATAAAAATGTTGAAAATATCATTGGAGATTATATTCGATATTTAAACTATTATACAGAAGGAACATATAATAGCAGATTTCTAAATAAAAATATATCATGTTTAATTTCATTTATTTTCTCAAATTCAAAACTAGATTCTGCTGTATTGTTTAACTTAAAAAGGTTATTATTAATATCTAATAGCAACTTCTCTCCTTTTCATTTTTGTATGCAATTATTTTTTAATGATGCGGATTTATTTTCTAACTTAATTAACGATAACGATTTAAGAGTTTATGTGGATGAGTTAAATAAATGGAAAGATAACTATCAATCCTATGTTGACAGATGTTTCCAACTTGCTTCGTTTTATTCAAACCTCAACGCATCAAAATCTATAGATTTTATTATCAAAGGAATCAACGACGGCATACTTAGGCATGGATGGCGAAAAGATTCTATTGTAAGTTATGATTTAATAAATGCTCTTGGATTATTATGGAAAAATAGTTGGGAAGCAAAAGACAAATTAATTAAATATTCTAAAGATGTTTTTAAATTAACTTTAAAAGTAACCGAAATTACTGATGGAAGTGAAACCTGGAGAGGACCTTATAATTTAATAGAGCTAATTATGAAATACGATCTTGATTTCGCATACAGATTAGAGAAAAAATTAATTAAATATCTGGATTGGCAGAAATATTCAATATCATTAATTACATCTTTCCTTATGGAAAAAATTAAGTTAGGTGTCCCTCTAAATGAAATTGAAGAAGAAATGACTAATTATAGAAAAGATTATAATTTCAAAGGAAAACCTAAAGCGGATTATTATGAAGAGAAATTCAAAGTTTATTTAGAGGTTGTAAATAGTAACCTATATCCTGCTGATGTTAAACAAATTGCTTTTGAGAAAGCATATGAACAAGTAGAAATAGTTTTACAACAAAAAATTGATTATTTTCTTTCTGATTATGAGAAGTATAGAAAAATATTTACAGATTTATGTATACAATACAAAAAAACTGATATAATACCGATTCATCAAAAAAATGACACATATTCATTTGATAGTGAAAAAAAGATTCAAGAAACTAATCTTGAATTCATTCCAAAAATAACTGATGCATCATCAAAAAAAGATATTGAAATTATTTATAAGGAATTAAGCGATTATAATTATCATCGAATTCTAACTAACAATAATCACTGGAAAATTTTAATCACTAAGACATATGAAATTTGCGAAAATATCACATTATTCATTGAATTATTAAAAAAAGACAGTTTTCCGCATTATGATAATATGACTTCGAATTCACAATATTATCATTACGGCTTAGCGGCTTCCTTAAAGAATGTAAATACAAGAAAGGAAACCATAACATATTTATCAGAATATTCTGGACATGGTGGTTTTATTAATATTATGAAAGCGTACGAGGTAAATAAAGATATTGAAATGTGTAGAAAATTATTTGAAAGATTTTTAAAATTTTGTCATCTTTTGGTTGATTAATTAATTAATTATATTAATAGTTTAAACATGGAAAAAACAAAAGCTGCGTTAAAAAACCTTAAAGAATGGTCCACTTCTTTAAATACTGTAATCGAAGATTTAACTCCTCAAATCTTAGATGCTTTAGACAATAAGAAACCTTTGCCAGAGGGATGTCCTTCTCGTGCATCTCTGGCAAATCTAATTTCAGGCAGTATAATGAAAAAATTGTCTGAAGTAAATGCTGCATATAAATATCTAAATGAATCAATCTGGGAAGAAGGAAAGAAGAAATAGTTAATATTTTGGATATGTCACAAACTATTACTAATTGTAAAGTTATTGCAATAAAATCATATTAATTTTATAGTTAATATGCCATAGAAGAGTTTAATATTATTAGTTTTTAAAAAATTTATTTTTTCGTGTATATTAATTTTTCAGATTTTAAATGGAACTTGAAGTTAATTAATGAACTTTGTAATTTGAACATTAAGTATAAACCGGCTTCGGTTGTTATTGTTTGGACACAATTATATCTTGAATTGATAAGTAAAAACGAATTTACAAATGGAAAAAAGAACTGAAGGTGCTTGGCTAATACATCATACAAAAAAACTCCTTGACGTTAGAGATACTCAAGATTTTGAAGATATTGAACTTGCTGGAAAGTGCGGTATCTTTCTATCAAACCTAGCTGCCTCAGACGAGCAAAGTGACCTAGATAGTAATAAAATCAGTTCAATTGCGAAAGTATCAAATATTAAAAAAACGGAGGTCGATACAATTAAAAACAAACTAGAAGACGCTCATTTAATTGAATTAGGAAAAAACGGTTCTTTATCTGTTTTAGGTATTACAACATCCACAGTATTATCTCACACATCTGACATTTTCAATTCAATAAAACCGAATAATTATCAAAAAGCTGCAATAGATCTAGCAGAGAATATTTCTGATCTTCCAAAGTCTGAAAAAATATTGAAAGAATATCTTTCTGATAATCACAGACTATCAAAAAGCGATACTTCTGATCTTTTTAATCAGTGCGAAGAGATAGGATTTGTTGACTTTGAGAAGTTGGATAACGAATCAAAATTCTATTTCAACGGAAATTTATTCAGGAAAGAGGCAGTCGCAAAAACTAGTGCAATATTAAGTTCATTAAAACAAGACGATACAAGTAAAATTTTCAGGTTAGACCAATTACTGACCTCTAAAGGCTGTATTACATTAGAAAGTGCGAAATCAGTTTTGGGAGAACAATTACTTTCAAAACTTCAATCTATAGGAATGTACGATTTCAACGAGGTAAGCAATTCGACCGAAACAAAAATATTTGTAACTAAGCCTTCTGCATTTTCTAAATATGGGAATCCCTTTGAAGAAGATGCTTTAGATTTAGCAAAAGCATTTGTTTCATCTTTATACTATGGAATGAATTTTAGTTCAAATAGTAGGGGAAAAATTAGGCTGTTGAAAGTATTAATGCGAAGTTTAGTAAATGGGAATGAAGTAGGCCCCGCAACTGCAATTGGCGAAGATTATAGAATACTTGAACTTAAACGTGTAATACAAATAAGACATGAAGGAGGATATCGATATTTCATGAGACTTCTTAAGAAAGATATTGGAGAATTAGCTATTCAAGTTTTAGAGTTTGGTGATGCAACAGAACAATCAATCAAAACCTCAACTGTTTATTCTGGTAGTATAACTAACTACAAAGGACCCGAAAGAAAGAGATACATAAATAGGAAAAGACAAAACGAGCAATCAAAAAAATCCGTTGCCGAAGCAATAAATGCATTAAGAACATTCAGAAACTAAATGGAAAATCAACAAACCTTATTCAAAGGTGAATTAATTGAAGAACTACTAAGAAATTATTTTCTCAGTTTAGGATACTTTGTTGTACGAGGTATTTTACTTAAATACGAAAATAACGATCTTACCGATATTGATCTTTATTTGTATGGCCGATCTTCAAGTTTGACAAGACAACGTATAAATGTCGATATAAAGAATAAAAAGTCACCTCAAGCATTCGAAAGAATTGTTTGGGCGAATGGATTAATGAAAATACTGAATTTTGACTCTTGCATTGTTGCTACGACTGATAATAGACCTGTTGTACAGTCATTTGCTCATACACACAAAACAACAATTCTTGATGGAGCTTTTTTACAAAAACTTCGTTCAAATCCTTCTTCAGATAGAATATCAGAGGAAGATCTCTTAAATGAACTATCTAAACATAAAAGTTATAAAACATTTGGAAACAAAGATTGGAAATATATATATGAGTTGTCAAAATCAAAACTACTTACCGAACAAGATTTCTCAGGATTTAATTCTTCTTTAACAAACTTTCACTACTTTACTGAAAAAGTACTTGTAGGTGATCAAAAAAAAGAATCGGCAATACGAATGTCATATCTTATATTGTCGCATATGCTCATAATTATTGATTTTATTCTTAAAGATATTGCTTTTCTTGAGCAACATGACAGAGAAAAGAAACTTTCAGATGGATTAAAATTTGGGAATCTCGGTAAAGAGGGGGTAGATAGAATTATTGCAATGGTTGTTCAAATTTCGGGTATCAAATCTGCTGGTGGAGTAATGGAGACCCTCGAAAATATTCCAACAAACATATTAAGAGATTTTTTCAGTAAAAACGAAAACGCAAATAATATATTTAGTTGGGCAATAAATTTTGAAAATTTAGGATTTAAAAAAATATTGACATATCCCGATAAGTTGGATTCCCCACTGAAAGCCATAATTTCAGTCATGTTAGATTATATGATGATTGAGAGGAAAAGGTATTTTGAAACATTTCATTTTAAAATATAATAAAGTGCATATTCAGGATATCATAATTATTGAACATAAGCTATATACGTTAATATTACTGAGTTTATTTATATTTTCTTTTATTAGTCAATAATTGTTTTCGTTTTTAATTCATTTCAATGAATGTAATTTATATTAGGAATAATATGCTCAAAATAGTGAAACAATATTTCTCATTAATTAACGAACAAGCTAAACAAATGGAAAAGTGATAAACAAAAGAACGGATCTAATAAATAATTATAGGGTCATAGTTAAGTCCGCCAATAAAGAATTAACAAAAAAAGAGGCTTTCAAAGACTTGCTAAATCGCCTATATGCGGGTGAAAAAGAAATAGAACGAATTATAGATAAAATAAGTAGCGGTTCAGAGACAACAGTATTAAATATTCCTAGAAAAGACAAAATTCACAGAGGTAGTGCTGATACTCTTTATAACAAAATAATAATTGAATTTGAAAACGACCTTAAAACAAATTTAAAACATGCTAAACTTCAATTATCTGGTTATCTATTAGGGCAAGTTAATTCAGGTGAAGGATATAATTTTACTCTAATTGCATCCGATTGTATCACATGGAAAGTATTTGCTCCTGACGTTTCTCAGCTTGATAAACTTGAAAATTTAAAGGAAGATGAATTGATACTTAGTGAAGTCACGAGTGCTTCGTTTGTTTTGACTGAACACAATGTTGAAGATTTTTACTATTGGATCGATCGTTTTCTTTTTAAAGAAGAAAAACAACGGGCAACATTAAAACGGATAGAAGAATCGTTTGGATATCAAAGTAATGTTTTTATTGAATCCTTTCGTGAGATGATTAGACACTTTGAAAAAGTAAAACAATATGGTGAAGTCCAGGTCTCATTTGAACAATGGAAAAAATTCTTGTCGATTGCTTATGGTTCTTTTGATGCGAGTGAAAATAATTTTCTCATTCACAGTTACCTCAGTTTGTTTTCTAAAATGTTAGCTTATGCGGTTGTAAGTAATGACGACTATATAGACGAGGACGAATTAAGTGGAATTATAAATGGCAATATCTTTCATAAGTATAACATTCAGAATTTTGTTGACAACGATTTTTTTCATTGGATAGGTAGCGACAGGAATTTTAGAGGATTAACAAAAGTTTTTCGTTTGTTAGCACAGGAAATTTCTTCTTATGATTTCAACAATGTTGAAGAGGATATATTAAAAGGTGTTTATCAGGAGTTGATAGACCTTGATACTCGACACGCTTTAGGTGAGTATTATACTCCTGATTGGTTATGCGAAAGAATCGTAAATGAATTTAAATTAAAAGATTCCGATAAAATTTTAGATCCAGCTTGTGGTAGCGGCTCATTTCTTCGTGCCTTAATTCATCGTATCAAAATAATTAATCCTAAAATTTCAGTCGAAGAACTTAACAACAATATATATGGTATAGATATTCACCCTTTAAGCGTACAAATAGCAAAAACAACCATGTTGATAGCTTTGGGTAAAGAAATTACAAAATCAAAAAAACCTATTTATATTAACATAATATTAGCGAATACATTACTTGCACCTGAAGGAGTTGATAGTCTTTTTGGTAATGAATTTACTATGTATATAGACAAAGAAAAATTATGGCTTAATACTCAGGTATTTGAAGACGTGCATTTGTTTGATGAAGCTCTTGAAGTTTGTGAAGACTTAGCTGAGCAATCAATAAACAAGGAAAATGAAACTAAACAGACTTTTGAAAATAATCTTAAACGCAGATATAAAAGCCGAGGCTTAACTGATAATATAGTTGAAAGCTTTTATCAAATTTATGTATCTCTAAAAACAGTAAAAGAAAAAGGAAGAGATAGTATTTGGAAGTTCATAATTCAAAATCTTTATAAACCCTATTTTTTAAATAAAAAATTTGATTATGTAATTGGTAATCCTCCATGGTTTACTTACAGTTCAATAAAGAATGAAGAATATCAGAATCAACTAAACTTACTCGCTGAAAAATACGATGTAAAACCAGTCTCAGCAAAGAATTATCCTAATCTTGAGATTGCTGCCATATTTATGAGTTATTGTAGTAGCTATTTTTTAAATGACGATGGTAAATTAGTTTTCGTATTACCAAGAAGTTTTTTTAGTGCGGACCATCACGATAATACTCGAAGTGGAAAGTCAAAGGGCTTTCATTTAACACAAATTTGGGATTTGGGCAACGTTTCACCTTTATTTAGAATACCTAGTTGTGTTTTTTTTGCCGATAAATCAGAAATCAACAAACCATATCCAGCATCGGGTCTTAAAGGAGTTTCATTTGCAGGAAATTTACCTTCACATAATTGTAAATTAGAAACTGCATCACAAAAACTAATTGAAACACAGAATAAATGGTTTTATATCAAGCAAGGAAAATCATCTGCTTTTTCGACAAGAAAAGTGAAAGCGCAAACAAAAGAGAATCCGTATAAAAAATATTTTAAAAGAGGCGCAGAGCTTTCTCCCCGGGCTTTTTATTTTATTAAAATTACTCAGGATATACCACTGGATTGGGATGATAGAATTATCAATGTTAAAACATCTGATGAAATACAAAAAGACGCAAAAGCACCCTGGAAGGATTTAAATTTTTCAGGTAAAATTGAAAGTAATTTTATTTTTAGAACTGCTCTATCAAAAAGTATTTTACCTTATGCATTGTATAAACCTGATTTGGTGGCATTACCTATTACGATAAAAATTAATAGTGATAATAAAAAAGTTATCAAACTTCATTCTACAAGAAATCTATTAGAAGATGGCTACAGTTATGCAGCAAAGTGGTTCAAGAATGCAGAAGACACTTGGATTATTCACAGAACAGAAAAAAATAAAAAAATTGGAGCTTTAGAATATATTAATTGGAATGATAAACTTGAAAATCAGAATTTAAACTTGCCATATACTGTTATTTATAATGCATCTGCGAAAGATGCAAATGCGACTGTTGTTGAAAGAAATACATTAGACTTAGAGTTTATTGTTGATACGAAAGCGTATTCTTATTCCACCTATTACAAAGATGAAGCTTATTATTTGACAGCAATCCTCAATTCGAAAACACCGAATTTAATGATGAAGGATTTTCAATCTAAAGGTCTGTTCGGTGCTAGAGATGTCCACAAAAAAATTCTTGATATATATTACCCTAGATTTGACTATAAAGATGAAAAGCATATCCAACTTGCTGAATTAAGTAAAATATCTCATGAATTAGTTTCATCTTTTTTAAAAGACATTGATCCAAATCAGAAAATTGAAGGAATACACTTAGGCAAAATCCGCTTGGAAATTAAAAACTATTTGCATAAAGAAATGAAAGAAATCGATAAATTAGTAAAACATATTATCGGATAATTAATTGAATAAATTCAGAATATTACTTTTAACAAATAATGTTTCAATGGGAGATTCAGAAAAAATCTCTAACATTGTTTGTTCGATTGGCTTTAAAAACAGGATAAAATTAGGTGAATCAGAAATAGATTGTTTTAATAAAAGTTATGTCGGTTTTTTTTCGGGTGATGATTCTATTTCTACCATTCGAAAATTAACAAAACAATTGAAAGAAATATTGGATAAAAACCGCGTTGGAATGTTAGAATTTATTTTAATTGATATAAGTGATTCGAATATTAGCTATTCTATTTGGCATGACGGATATTATTAAGCAATTTTCACCCTGAAAACAACTTCTTCGCATTCACCTCATTATTGTTTCTGGTATTTTTCGAACTCCGCATTTACTACAATATTTTTAAATTATACAAATAAATGGCCCTAGCGATAAACGCTTAATATATTAATAGTAATAAGATATATTTAAGTTAAATAGCACTAATTCAATTTGCAAATAATTATTCCTGAATTTAATTTATTATTTTGTATTCGTATATTTCATTAACTTTTTAATGAAATATGAATAATAAAATACCATCTTATTTAACAACACCTTCAACTTCATTTATTAAACCACCTGTAGATACAAAATTACAAGAATTGCCTTTTTTAGAATTAGACTGGAATGATTTTGAAAGATTATGTTTAAGATTAATAAGAATTGACACAACTGTAGAGCATTGCCAAATTTATGGTATACAAGGTCAAAACCAAGAAGGAATAGATATTTACGCGAGAAAAGCAATTAAAGATAAATATTCTACTTACCAATGCAAAAGGATAAAAAGTATATCCGCCGGAGTTTTAAAAGAAATTGTAAAAATATTTATTGAAGGAGAATGGAGTGCGAAAAGTGAAATTTTTATTTTGTGTACTAGTTTAAAATTAAACTCAACTAATATTGCTGATGAATATGAAAATCAAGTTAAAGTTTTAAAGGAAATCGGAGTTCAGTTTTTAAAATGGGATAGTGAATTTTTAAATTATTATTTAAAAGATAAACCATTAATTGTATATGATTTTTTTGGTTATGAATGGGCAAAAGCATTTTGTGGAGAAGAAATTATTAATCAATATAATTTTCAAAACAGATTATCGCCAGATAAAGTTATAAATTTAAGAAAACAACTGGCAAAATTTTACAGTATAGTATTTAACATTTTTGATCCAGGAGTACCAAGTTTTTTGTTAAGTCAAAAACCATTATTAATTGAGGATAGATTTGTATTACCAGATATTTTAGAAAAAGAAGAAGTTTTTAGTGAAAGGAAAAAAGATAAAATTAGTGCTGATAATACTATTTATTTAGAAACAGATGAACAAAATTTAAAAGATGAACAAAAAAAGTATAATAGACCAAATGATAATTTTTATACTCAAACTTCAGCAAATATAAGTTACGCTTTTCAGAATATTATAGAAAAAAGAAAACCTGTTGATGAATGGTTAATTGAAAATGAGAGGAATATAATCTTAGGTGAGCCGGGTTCTGGAAAAAGTATGCTTATTAGATTTTTAATAATAGATTTATTGCAAGAATCTCCAAGATTAAATAAATTTAGCGATAAATTTGGATGTTATTTGCCAATTTGGTTACCATTTGCGTTATGTTCAAAAAAAATATCTAATGATATCGATATATCAATAAAAGATATATTAAAATCATGGTTTATTAGCCATAATCAAAACGAATTATTTGAACTTGTTGAAGAAGCCTTAAATGATGAACGCTTATTGCTTTTCATTGATGGATTAGACGAATGGTCTGATCAATTATCTGCAAAAACTGCATTGGATAGAATTAACATATTTATTGATGATAAAAATATTCCTGTTATCATTACAAGTAGACCTTATGGCTTTACTAAAATTGAGTGTAAAATTAAGAATACACAGATTGCTCATCTTTCTCCTCTTTCAATTATACAGCAAGAAAATTTATCACAAATTTGGTTTAAAGCTTGGATTAAAAGTTTTTCAAAAGAGAATATCAGTGATATTAATCTTGATACTAAATCGAAAAAAATCTGTTTTGAATTTATTAAAGAATTACAGAAAACTTCGAGTTTTGATGAATTGTCAAAAATTCCTCTTTTATTATGTATTTTAATATCACAAAAAATTCAAAACGCCATTTTACCTCAGAGTAGATTTGAAGCGTATGAAAAGATAATAGAAAATATTATTTTAAATCGTCCTCAAAGACGAAAACAAGATGCTCTGATACTAGAAAAACCTATAACTAATTATTTTGATGATTACAGAAGACCTTATTCGTTGATTGCGTATGCAGTATTGAAAAATTCAAGTGAAGGATTAATAGAAAAAGCAAAAGCAAAAGAATTAATTTGTGATTATTTTATTAATGATTATAGGGAAAAAAAAGAAGATGCGATTAGAAAAAGTCACGAGACTCTTGATATTAGCGAGAATCAAATAGGTATATTAGTAGAAAAATCTAATGATGAATTAGGATTTTTTCATAGAACCCTTCAAGAATATTTAGCTGCTTTTCATTTATCTAATCTTAGTTTTTCAGAACAAAAAAATATTATTGCCTTAAATATTATTAATCCTTTATGGAGAGAAGTAATACTATGTTATTTCTATTTATTAAAAAGACCTGATGAAGTTGGAAAAATACTTGAAGATATTAGGAATTTAGATTTAAATGAAAACGATAAATACTATGTAAATCTTATAACTTACGATATTATTTTCAGTAAATTTAGCTGTCCCAATATTATTAGAAATGAAATTGCAAAAGAAGCATTTAATGATATTGAAACGCATTTTTGGCAACCTTATAAGGAAAAAATATTAAATATAATATTGACAGGTCTAAATTCACCTTATGTAGAGAATCTTATTAAAGAAAAGATTAAAATTTGGTTTCCTAAAAGATTATTTTGGAAAGATTCTGTTTTCAATTCATTTAGGAGTTGGAGTGATAAAAAATCTGTTATTTCTTGTTTATTTAATGCGTTATACGATGAAGATATCAGTGATAAAAGAAGTGCAGCAAAATATTTAGCTCTTTTTGCAAAAGATAATGAAGAGGTGGAGAAAAAATGTGCTGAAATGTCGATGAAAGAATTAGATTTAAATACAAGAATAGCAGCTTTTGAGGCATTATTAATTGGGTGGCCTAAAAATGTAATTATAAAAGAATTCATAAAAATAAATATAAAATCTAATATTGATTTACTGAAATTATTTGCAATAAAGGCTAAAATATCTTTAAATATTGCTGATAATAATGATTTGGAAGATTTAATAAAATTTTTACAATCCTCAGAACTTTATATTTATTGGATTGATGATGTAGCTGATTGCTTAATTGAAAGATGGAAATCTACAGATATATTGAAACAAAAATGTATAGAAAAATTAAATATAAGTTACCAACATAGTTCAAAATATTTTGGAAAACAATATAAATTTTTAGAAATTCTTATCAAAGGATTCCCTCAAGACAATGATGTGGCAAATCTTATCAAAGACGTTTTTGAAAATGAAGAATACCCATTTANNAAGTAATAATATTTGGCCATGGTTTTCTAAAAATTTTGCAAATAATGAAATTATTGTTCCTTCAATTGAAAAATGGATTACTGAAAAGGATAAAATACATAGTAGAGAAATGTATTATCTTTCTTTTGTTGCAAAGACTGATAATATTAAAAAGAAAATGATAGAATTGTTAACAGATAAAAATTCATTTCCCCATTGGCCGGCAATTATATTATTAGAAAACTGGGGGATAAATGACATAGATGTTTCTAAATTATTTCTTGAATTAATAAAAGACGATGATTTTGCTTCAAGGATTGGTTATCTTTTACCAAAAATTATTACTAATAAAAAACTTTGTTATAAAAGGTTAGAAAATATTTTAAAGAGTGATAATTGCAATAGAGAGGATTTTGTGATAGAAGGAATAATTGAACTAAAAATTATTAAAGATAATGATCCAATAATTGATTATATATTAGATGAAATATTAATAGAAAAAAAACTGGGTATATTATTTGATAAAATTCTTTCAATTCTAATAATAAATTTCCCAGAAAATGAAAGAATCAAAAATTTAATTATTAATAGTATTTCCGATTTTGTAAATGTATTACCTTCAATTTCATTTTCATATAATAATATATTAAAAGTACAAAATGAAATTCTATCAATATGCACACCATTATCAGAATCACTTAGAAATATTATCTCAGTAAATTTAAATAAAAGCTATCATGATAAAGATTATGTATTAGAATTACTTAGGAAATATAGAAATGAAATTGATCCCAATATAAAAATCCAAACAGCAATTAGTTATTATGAAAGTTTAAATGAATATGAAGCGGACTTTACCAATGATTATCAAAAATTATCCGAAGAATTGATTAAACTTGGTCCTGAATATCCACAAATTCGACAAGCTGCATTATGTGGATCAATAATTTTGCAACAATATGAATTAATAAAGAATGTGCTAAAATCTGAACAAAATTTTTCTCCAGGTCTAAATTGGGATTTTGACAGAAAACCAACCTTAGTTAAATTTTTTCTAAATTATTGGAAAAATATAAAAGAAAATATTGACAATAATTTTTATTATATACTTAAAATTGATATAAATCATATGTGGAGTGTTTTTTCAAATTATATAGATACATATCCGGATGTTAAAAATGATCTATTACAACATATAAATACTTTTGGTGTGAGAAAATATGAAAACACATTATTATTTTTTATTAGTAAAAATTATCCAAAATCGAAATTTTTAATAGATTGTTGTTTGGAATCAAAAGATGAAAGAAATTTCATTTATGGGGGAGCGATATTGAAGTTGGATATATATTAGGCACACAATTTAAAGGGGATGACGAAGTTCTAAAATTAATTAGACCTAAACGTGAAGATACATGGTTTTCTTATTATGATAATTGTTATATTATTGCTTTATGTAAAGGATGGTCAGATAGTAATGAATTAGAACAAGTTTACAAAAATGTAGTAGAAAGAAAAATTGAATTATCAATTGTAAGTGTTATTTTTTTAATGTGTTCAAAGGCAACATCAGATAAAATAATGACAAAACTTTGTGAATTCATTGAAAAAAGAGTTGGTATTTCTAATCAAATCATAATAAATGAATTATCAGAAAGAATAAAAAGAGATAAGAATCTTGAAGATTTAATTGTACAGAAAATTAGCAACACTGTTTCAGCTGATGAGAAAATATCATTGATAGGTATATTGAAAAAATCATCCATTATTAATAAAAAATTATTAGATTGGTATTTTAATGAAATTGGGAGACAAAGAAAAATGACCTCTCCAGAAATAGGATATGATATTACTGAAGATAGATATAAATCTGTAATTGTATCAATATTGNNACCCTTTGATATCTAAGTGAAATTCTAGATTTACAAAATCTAGCATTATATCAGATGTGTTAAAATTTATTACTAAGTTTAAAGAGAAAATATTTTTTAAGGAATAATAGTGATTATTTGTTTTTGAAAAATAAATTTAAAAACTTAATTTAGAGGACCATGAAAAGAATAAATATTGAAGGGCATTTATTCTCTATGTTTATGGATTATGATAAATATCCGATAAATATACTTGCTCAGTTAAGTGATGACGGAAAAATAGAATGGCTGGAACGAAGGATGAATATGATTTTCTTAGATCCAATGAGGAAAATATATAATCGTAATTCAATTGCTCATAAAGAACTTCATAGACAAAAGAATCGTAATCCTATGAACCCAATGCTTATGATGTTTTCTTTACTTTTGAACGGAATTGAGGCTTTAGGAAGTTTTTTAACCCCTTATAATGGAAACGGTAAAAATGCTAGACGATTTAATACATTTATGAATACATATATGGCAAATTGGACACAAATCATTCAAGTCCATAACGAAGGTAACAGAAGAATATCCGAGTTCTTATGGGAAAAATACAGAAATGGTTTAGCCCATAGTTTTGCTATATTAAATGCAGGAATAGATGATGTTCCAGGTAATGAATTAACAATGATACAAGATGATATATTGCAAATCGATGGTTGGAAATTTTTTAATAACTTGTTAACAGCAATAAATAATATGTTTCGTGATATTAGAAATAATGCTAATAGTAAAACCATATTTTTGCAAAGATTTCATAGTGAATATCTTTAGAAGTTTTTCATACTCGGCCATCAAAAAAACAGAGACTATACTAAACATTCAATATAGTCTCTCAACTTAATTTATTACAAATACTAAACAATTTAGTTTTCCCAAATTTCCATTTTATCCAAAGCAACATTATAAGCG
>PNBM01000243.1 GCA_003135995.1 Ignavibacteriota bacterium
ACCTCCATTTGTTGTCTTATATATATTAGGATTACCCGATGGTCCGCCTGCAACGAAAAAGATGTTATCGGTTACCATTGAAATACTTGGAAAACTTCCCACCTGAACTAAAGTATTTACCAATCCCCATTGTGAAAACGCTTTGTTAATTGAAATAGTAGATAACAGAATAATGAAAATCAATGCGTAGAATGCCCGCATTAATATTGATTTGTATAGCATATTTTTAATCTTCCTTTGGTTTGTTTTTGTAAAAAATTTCAATTTAAATTTCTTTAATTTCAAAAAAATTAGAACGGTATTTCGATGTAGCTTTTACTTAAATATTTAAATCAAAATAAAAGTTCCCCGGATGGAATTTTTTATTGAAATATATTAACTATAGCCGCATGATACTGGATTATTGGGTAATAGAAAAGAATGTTTTATTAATAAATTTGATAATTTACTAATAAAACAAATAAGGATTATGAGTGCAACAATAAAGTTTATACTCGGAGTTTCAGAATTATAATTATTTAATTAAAGTCATCTTTTTTACATCAGTAAAATTGTCCGCCTGTAATTTGTAAATATAAATCCCGCTTGCATATTTTTCGCCATTGAAATCTACCGAATATCCGCCGCTATTTAATTCACTGTTAACGAGAGTTCCGATTTCCCTTCCTGATATATCGTACAGTTTAAGTGTGACGAGACTCTTTTGAGGAATATTAAAATTGATGATAGTAGTCGGGTTAAACGGGTTTGGATAATTTTGCTTAAGCTCATACTTCGGAACGACTGTTTCAATCTGTTTGATACCAACCGCCTGGGCATTAATTACGCCTGTCATGCCGAATATCTGACCATGAAAATTACATTGATAATTATAGGTTCCCGCTGTTGTAATAGCATAAATAAAACTTGTATTTGAAGCGTCAATTGGATTATTCCAAGATAATGCACCCGTAGGTACATTTAATGAGGTTGTAGTATGTGTACCATTAATCCATGTCCACTTAACAGTATCACCTATAAAAGCATTCAGCGGAGTAGGAGTAAATATGTAACTTTGTACTGTTACAGTTTTTATTGTTGCAAATGCGTTCGATATTATTATTATTAAAATAAATAATGACAATAAAATTATTTTTTTCATAATTATAAATAATTGATATTTTTTAAAAAAATGGTTCACCATATATAATATATAATAAGAATTTTCTTTAAAAAGTTTCTTGATGGCAAACCTATTTAATAATTTTTGTGTAACTTATTGATACTTACCAATTAAAATATGATTCAATTTCCTGATTACATCAAAATTTATGTTGACGATGAAAATATTAAAAAAGGAAAAAAAGAGATATTAATTAATAAGTTAACCGGATTATTGCCGGGATTAGTAAAACCGGGATTATAAAGAATTGAAGTATTAAATTTTTATTGCGAAATTGTAAATTCTTTAAATCTAAAAATAAAATTACGAATCCGGACATGTTTTGACTCTTTAGTGATTTTTTAAATTAAATGTCATTCCGGAAGATAAAATTAACGATATCAGAAATTACATTCTCAAGTGCTTCGGTAGTTCCGGCAAAAGGGTGAACGACTCCAAACGTATGCCCTGTATTTTCGTATAATTTAAATTGTGAAACATCCCTGTTGCTGAGATTATACAATGATTCCGAATCTGAATAGTCAACTGCTAAATCTTCTTTCCCGTGAATAAACAATACCGGGATTTTTATTTTAGAAATTGCTTCTGGAATGCTCAAACGCGAATAGTTATTTTCAAGGTCTTCGATTAAAGAATAATTCATTCTCATCTTTTGTTTTGTACGTGTATTCAGTACTTCAAGATATCCGTCTTTTTTCCATCTCTTTTTCCGTTCATCAGTATACCGGTTAAATTCGGAAACAGTGGCAAGTGTTATTAGCTTTTTTATTCTTTTATCTTCAGCCGTTTTGAGAATGGCGATTCCACCGCCTCTCGAGTGTCCTACGAGAATTAAATTATTTACATCATAGTTGTATGCATCTTTATTTTCAAACAGATAATCAATAACCGAACCGAGGTCATCAAGCTCTCTTGAAAAAGTGTTTTGCGCGAAAAGATCGAGTCTTGTAAAATCAACCGGGTTCGGCAGAGAATTATCAAGACCGTTAAATGAGAAATTGAAACTAACCGTGAAAATATTATTGAAAGATAGTTCATGTAATAAATAAGGGAAGCCGCCCCAATCTTTGAACCCCTTGAATCCGTGACAAAAGATGAGAAGAGGCATTTTATCTGCAACATTATCATTGAATCTGAAATCGGCATTCAGCCGCTCGCCGCTTTTATTTTTTATTTTTAAATTTTTCAGCATAATATTTATATAATAAAAGGTCAACATCAATTTTCCACAAGGAAAATATTGTCATTGACCCTGAAAAAAATTTAAAAGAAAATTTTATTTACTAACCGTTATTTTTCCTCCCATAGTTATACACTTCACGACATTACCACCGCCGTTTATATCACCCTTTTGAACTTGAGTATTTGCATCTTTTTTTATCAACACCGAATAATCGGATTTAATATCGCCACCTGTAGCCGAAATATCAAGCGTTGCCTTGAATAGTTCCGGAAGAAAGATTTTAATATTACCGCCGTTTGATTTTAAATATATACCTTTATTTGTTCCGGCATAATTTAACTTAATATCACCTCCGGCGGTTGTGGAATTTATTTCTCCTTAAGCTCCATCGAGAGTAATATCTCCGCCGGCTGTAAATGCAGTAACTTTTCCTTTGAAATTCACGTCCTTGATATCTCCTCCGGCGGTCTTCAAATCAGCATCACCCGTGTGATTGTTTATATATATTCCGTCCGAAGCTGTTTCGACTTTTAAAACTCCGGTTATTGAGCTGACTTTTACTTCCCCGCCAGAAGATTTCACAGAAACATGATAAAATTTCGGAACTGTAATTTCAATTTTTAATTTTAATTCGGTTGCTATGAATACAGCGCTTCCTTTTTTAAAAGTTGTTACGGTAATACTACTATCTTTGATGTCAATTGTATAATCGATGTTTTTAACTGCATTCAGATTTCCTTTGATTACCACATTAAAAAGTTGTAAATCCCAGGAATTCACAACCACATCACCCAAAACCGTATTTACATCGACGCTTTTATAATATGATGTTTCAACAGTTTTTTCTATAAGAGTATATTCTTCTGCAAACAATGATTTGCAGGGTATTAGTAAAAGCATGAATAAAAGCAAGTACATAAAATTTTTCATAATAATAATTTTTTGATTATTAAAAAATAATACTTATAAATTTAAATTAATGTGCTTTTTTCTTTGCTTCTTCATAAATCCTCTGGTGTGAAGGGTCATAAGTAATCAACTGGTCATAAACATTTCTATCGCCGTAATTTAAAAACATTTCTGCAATTTCCGCATTTTTTTCATCGAAAAATATATCGATGTTATATGCTTTTACTTCTTTCTTCTTAACGTTCGATATTTTTATAAGGGCGTTAAGAATATATTTGTAGGCATTTTTTGATATTCCCATAGAATCAAGTCCTAACCAATGATATTCAAAATATCCTTTTCTGTATTCATCGAACCTGTTATTTAAAAGTTCCTGTGCGAGCTGGATTCTTGAAGGCTTCGAACCTCCGCCTGTTTCGGTCCAGCCCGTTCTGTCTGTCATAGGCTTGTTACAGATGTCCATTGCTTTCTGGAAATAAGCACTTTTATTTTTTGCGTCATCTTTCGGGAAAAACGAATCCTGGTCGTAACCGAGAATCATAAAAGCGTAATAATCGAGAAGGCTCAGAAAAGTATCGAACCTCAAATCATTTCTGATAAAGGGTAATGAACGATTATAAGTAAAGCTTACCCTGTCGTCAAGGTATTTAAAAGTTGTCGTATATTTCGGGTTTGTTTTTTTATCGCTTTTATCAATAATTCTCTGGCTTGCGAAAAGGACCTGAGCGCTGTATCCGTCGATGCCTGTAGTAGAGGTAAATGTAAATTGGAGCGTAACTTTTATTTTATATAAATCAGCCCCGGGTTGGTTTGTTTCGTTGAAGTACTGGTTATCGTAAAATTTATTTTTGTTATAATAATCTTCCACCTGTTGTTTAAGGTCTTTAAGCCTGTCTTTCGCATCGGGTGCAAGGGCATCGACGTTCATTATAACCATGCAATCGAAGTCCTGTGAATGTAAATATACAGGAGATATTATTAACAAAAATAATATATATATTTTAAGAGCAAATTTTTTCTGCATTTTTACTTTTTTTATTTGTTTCTAATTAAATTTTGAATTC
>PNBM01000334.1 GCA_003135995.1 Ignavibacteriota bacterium
ACAAAAGGTGAATGGGAAGTGAAGCGCCTGGACGGAATTGACGAAAAGAATAATATTATTTATTATGAATCGAACGAACCTTCACCTCTTGTCAGAGCATTGTACAGTATATCCCTTGACGGGACAGGCAAAAAAAGACTTTCCGAACTGAGAGGATTTACAATGTCGGATTTTAGCAAAGGATTTAAATATTGTTATTCCTATCACTCTGATTCCGATACCCCGCCCTTAATTTCAATAAATTCAAACGACGGCCCGGTTGTAAGAGTATTAAAAGAGAATAAAAAATTAAAAGATTTTATAAGTGACAAAGGATTTGTAAAAAAAGAATTTTTCAAATTTAAAACGTCAAAAGAATTTGAACTCAACGGATGGATAANNAATATCGGAAGGCGTGAAATATCCTGTATTGATTTATGTATACGGCGGTCCCGGCTCTCAATCTGTCATTGATGCGTGGGGAGGAAACGATTTTGTTTGGTATCAAATGCTTTGTAAAAAAGGCTATGTAGTTGTTTGCGTCGACGGAAGGTCAACAGGCGGTAGGGGGGAAGAATTTCAGAAGTGTAATTATGAGCATCTCGGAACCGTAGAAGTAGAAGACCAGATTGAAACTGCAAAATATCTTGCATCGCTCGATTTCGTTGATAAAGACAGAATAGGAATATGGGGCTGGAGCTATGGTGGATTTATGACCACTATGTGTATGACGGTTGGTGCGGATTATTTTAAAACCGGAGTGGCGGTTGCTCCCGTTACGGATTGGAGATATTATGATAATATTTATACGGAAAGATATATGAGAGNNAGGGAAAGATGCTGATTATGCACGGCTCTGCAGATGATAACGTTCATATGCAAAACACAATGGATTTTGTAAATGCATTGGTCAAAGCGAACAAACAATTTGAAATGCAGATTTATCCGAACAGGAATCATAACATATCAGGCGGAAATACCAGGTATCATCTTTATAAAAGAATGACGGAATTTTTGTTGGGGAATTTATAAAAAAGATTAAAGAGGTTCCGACTTAATTGCCACGAGCTTTAGCTCGTGGCAATTGAGCAAATCTAACTATTAAAATATACTATCCGGAGTTTTTAACGAGAGATATAATTTACAACCTTTGCGATCTCTGCGTTTTTCTTTGCAATCTTTGCGTTTAAGGCTCTTACTTGATAAACTTGATAAACTTGATGAACTTGATAAACTTGATAAACTTGATAAACTTTACAAACTGATTAGCACAAATCGAACACATAAAAATTCATTTCTTTTCCTCTCCATTCTCCGCTTTGCAACCCTGCTTTTCTGCACAGACTTGAAAGGAAATCTTCCGGACTTGAAAAATGTTCCCATACCTGCGGCAGATAGACGGCACGATGCCCGTATTTTTCGAGTATCACACCTTTATCAATAATTTTTTCAAGAAGATCATTTTCGTTTTTATATTTTAAATCTTCGGGTTCCGTCAAAACGGAAACCTCATAATTTAAATCGGGCAGTTCGTTTTCTGTGATAGGTTCAAACCTATAATCACGGCTTGAAGCGCTGATTGCATTGTCAATAATGCTGTCAAAAAGATTTCCAACCGGCTCGATGGTTCCAATGCAGCCGCGAAGGTCAATATTATCTTTTATGGTAACAAAGCATGCAAGTTTCTTTTTCAGATTTTCAGGCGGATTCTCGACAAACAATTTTTTTCCTTCTTTTACAAATGTTTCGACGGTTTCCTTCGCAAGCTTTTCCATATATTTTTTATCTTCGCCTGTAAATAATTTTACTTCAGGTTCGTAAAAAACGATAGAACTGTAACCAACAACACTTTCTTTATCTTTTATTATATCACCCGAATTTTTATAATCGAGCAATTTTGCTTTCCAGTTTTTTCTCTTAGCGAGTTCAATCAGAGCCATTATGGCATATGGTGAATCTATCTCTGCGGTTTTTATTCCTTCTGCATTTAAGTTCAGTATACAATTTATAGAATAGTCATCGAGCTTCTTTGCTTCATCATAAATATGAAAATGGCTTAAATCAACCGACGCAACTATAATTGATTTTTCATCTACATATTTTTCAAGCAAAACAGAAAAATCATTTGGCTCTACTTTCCCGACAATAATCGGAATCAGGCTGAAATTCTTCAGTACTCTTTGTAAAAAAGGAATTTCAATTTCAATTGAATGTTCACCGTAATCAGCTTCTTCTATTGATACGATATTATTTTCTTTTAAAATATTTTTAATTTCATCCGATACTTTTACATTGCCGAGAGGCGATGAGTAATAATCATAATCGGTAATATTTGCTCCCTTAAGCGGAAATCTGTGAGCAGTGCCGAGAACAAACACCTTCTCGGTTTCAGGTGATATTTGTTTAAAAGAATGCGCTGCGGTCTGACCGGAATAAGCATAACCTGCGTGTGGAACGATGACAGCTTTTACATCTAATTTTTCTTTTTTTGAACGGCTAAGATATTCGTCAAGTTCGTTTGACAGTATTTTTGGATTGTCGCTGTACCAGGTACCGGCACAATAAGGTTTTCGTATTCTTACGCCCATATTTAAATATTTAATTTAAAGATAATTTTCGAAAAAAAAATTTAAGAAATTCCCTCCGGCAGTTCAGTTCATCAAGAAAAAACAAATATACTAATCACCATTCACCATTCACTAATAACTGATCACTGATTACTGATTACTGNNTATACACATTCTTAATCTTACTCTTTGCTATCTTTGAAAACTTATCCAGCAAAGTTAAGGGGGTTATGTTGAAATTCATTTTATATCTTGGAAAAGCTCTTGAAATATGAAACACAACATCTTCACCCAAACTTTTAATGAAATCACACATTTGCAAAAATTCATTCTCATTGTCATTCAAACCCTCGATTAAAAGAAATGTTACTTCAAGATGTTTCTTCTTCTCGCAGATTATTTCAAGTGTTCTTTTTGTTGTTTCAATATCACCTTTGCAAATCTTCGTGTAAAAATCTTTATTGAATGCTTTCAAATCTATATTAAAAGCATCTATATATTCAATTAACTCATTTAAAGGTTTTTCATTTATTTGTCCGTTAGATACCACAACGGTTTTAATATCATTTTTCTTGCAAAGCTTAGCAATGTCAAGCATATACTCATAAAAGACAGTCGGCTCGTTATACGTGAATGCAATGAATTTCAAATCCCTTTCTTTACACATAGCGACAATCAATTCCGGTTTAATATTTTCTATCACATTAAAATCATCAGCGTCGAATTCCTGGCTAATATCATAGTTCTGACAAAACTCACATTTCAGATTGCACCCGTACGTTCCAACGGACAGGATTTTTGAACCCGGGTGAAAATGATATAATGGTTTTTTTTCGATTGGGTCAATGTGAACAGAAATTGGTTTTTCATATACTAACGTATAAAATTTTCCTGCAATGTTCTCTCTTACCCCGCATACTCCAAATTTATCTTCAAGAACTATACAACCTTTGGGACAGAGCAAACATTTTACTTTACCTTTCTCAGCAGCTTCATAATATAAAGCTTCTTTCATATTACTTTTTCTAATTTAATTCCGGTAACATTTATAAAAATTACTGAAATTTGACCGGAACTATCCTAAATTTACATATTCCATTCAATTTAAAAAATGCAGATTCTATGAGCGGTTTCATAAACCTTAAAAATGGTTTATACTTATTTTTTCACTTATTCATTAATGCTTCTCACAAATTTATTTCTCGCATTACGATAAATAGATTTACAGAGTAAAGAATTAATTGCTACAAATAAAAAAGGGGGCCGACAGCCCCCTCAGCATTATGTTACGGAGATAAATCTATTTCAGCAAAATCATGCGTTTTGTATCTGTAAATTTATTTGTCGTTAGCTTATCACACCTCTCGTTCCCAAACTCCGTTTAACACCTCGTTCCCAAACTCCAGTTTGGGAACGCTTCCCTACTTCTCGTTCCCAAACTCCAGTTTGGGAACGTTTAGATGTTATGAAAATATATTTATTTCAGCAAAATCATTCGCTTTACATCAGTAAATTTATTTGTTGTTAATTTATAAAAATAAACTCCGCTTGGATATT
>PNBM01000233.1 GCA_003135995.1 Ignavibacteriota bacterium
CTTAGTGGCGGAAGTGGCGGATGCCCGTAAACACCATAGTTAATTTCAATTCATCGGCTTTCTTTATAACTTCATCATCTCTAACTGAACCACCGGGTTGTATCACGCCGATAGCACCTGCTTTTGCAAGTTCTTCAACACCATCCGAAAATGGAAAATAAGCATCCGAAGCTACAATGCTATCCTTCAAATCAATATTAAACATTTTTGCTTTCATAACGGCAATTTTTGTAGAATCAACGCGTGATGGCTGTCCGGCACCTATGCCGACAGTCTTTTTATCTTTCACAAAAACGACTGCGTTCGATTTAGTATGTTTAACAACTTTGAAAGCAAAATGCATATCTTGGAGTTGCTCTTTTGTCGGATGGATTTCAGTTACAACTTTCAACTCATCCTGATTCAAAACAATATCATCTTTTTCCTGGTATAATACACCACCATTAATTTTTTTAAATTCAAATGCATTCTTAAAAAAATTAAATTTCAAAAGTCTTCTGTTTTTCTTTTTCTTCAATAACTCAAGAGCCTCATCTTCAAAATCAGGAGCAAGAATTATTTCCGTAAACAATTTATCAACTTCAAGTGACGTTTTAAAGTCTATTTTTCCGTTGAAAATGATAATTCCGCCATATGCCGATACTTTATCAGTCGAAAATGCATCTAAATAAGCTTTTAACAAGTTATTTGATACTGCAATGCCGCTTGGATTTCCATGTTTAATTATTGCACATGCAGGTCCATCATCTTTAAATTCACTAATTATATTAATCGCAGCATCTATATCGAGAATATTATTATAAGATAATTCTTTCCCGTGCAGCACTTCAAATATTTCATCAAAATTATCTTTGTATAAAAAAGCTTTTTGATGCGGGTTTTCACCGTACCGCAAATGTGTTTTGCCTTTAAGTTCAATCCATTCCCGGGATTTATCGTTCGGGTTAAGATTACCGAAATAATCCTGAATTGCAACATCGTAATCAGCTATATTTGAAAAAGCTTCATAAGCAAGTTTTGATGAGAGTTCAAGATTAAATGTATCATTATAGTTTTTCAAAAAATCCTGATACTGAATAGGATTAACGAGCGTGTAAACATATTTAAAATTCTTCGCCGCTGCTCTTATCAAGCTCACTCCGCCGATATCAATTTCTTCAATCGCTTCTGCAACCGAAACACCGGGTTTTGAAATTGTTTCTTTAAAAGGATACAGGTTCACGACCACAAGGTCAATATTCAATAAACTGTGTTCTTCCATATCTTTAATGTGAGACGGATTATCTTTTTCGCTGAGAATACCTGCAAATATTTTCGGATGAAGTGTTTTCACTCTTCCCCCGAGAATTTCCGGAAATGAGGTTAAATCTTTCACAGCAGTAACTTTTATTCCCGCATCTTTCAAATGCTTGTATGTACCGCCGGTAGATATAATTTCAAAGCCTAATGAAATTAATTCTTTTGCAAAATCTGTCAAACCGGTTTTATCGTAAACGCTTATTAATGCTGTCTTTTTCAAGATGATATAATTTTAATTTTAAATTAATAAATTCTCAAAATTCTACAATAATTTCATCCCTTCAGGATTTGCTAATAAATAATTACTCAAAATTCAACATTAGAGAAGATTTAGCCGATTTTAATAATCCCCTTTTCAATTTCGCTGATTACATGAGAATAATATTTATGCTCAAGCACAAGAACTTTTTTCTGCAACGAATATTCATCATCGTCATCGTCGACCTCAACACATTTCTGAAAAATAATTTTCCCCTCATCATAATTTTCATTTACAAAATGTATAGTCACCCCGGACACTTTTACACCGGCATCTAAAACAGCTTTATGAACATTTATTCCATACATACCTTCTCCACCGAATGACGGCAGCAAAGCAGGATGTATATTTATTATCCTGTTATGATAAGCTCTTACAATCACCGGGTCGAGCATTTTCATATAGCCTGCAAGAACAATCAAATCTATTTTTAATAATTTTAGTTTATCAAGAAATAAATTTGCATAAACATTATCCGACAAATCAGGGAAAATTTTTCTGCTGATATGGACTACTTCGACACCATTNNATTTTGCTTAGCAATTTCAACCGCACCGCAATGTGAATTATTTGTAATCAATAAAGAAATATCCGATTTAATGATACCATTCTTACGGGCATTCAGTATTGCCTGAAAATTCGTACCTGAACCTGATGCAAAAACGCAAATATTCAAAATGTTGTATTTAACATGTAAAATAACAAATTATTAACGCATTTTCATTAGAAAAATCTTTCGAGGTTGATTTTTATGATAAAATCTTTCGATAATGATTTTTTAGAGTGTTTAAGTGCAAAAGCTTTTGCCGCTGATTTTATATGATTTAATGTGATAAGATATGATTTCTTTTTAATTAACAACGATTTTACATTTTTACCATCTAACCTTTTAACCTTCTAACCTTTTAACCTTCTAACCGTTTCACGTTTTAAAATCAGTGAAATCAGAGAAATCAGTGTAATCAGTGATACCAATTGAATCAGTGATTAAAATTTTGCTGAAATACCTATTGTCGGTAAAATCGGAATCATTCCGGTTTCGGTTCGCTTAATTTTTAAATCCGATGTGATTGTATATTGATACGTAAGCACATTTTTCCTGTTATAAACATTCATAACGTCGATATAGAATGACCAATCTGCATTCCAGAAACGCGTGTAAGCTGTCATTCTTATATCAAGCTTGTGGTAATCAGGTTTTCTTCCCGTATACCTGTTAGCATCCGGACCGTAATCGAGATTAAAAAATAATGTATTCGTAAATGGATTTTTCACAAGACTATCATACGCGACTCGCGGCACAATTCCAAGCGGCGGCGTAAATGGAAAATTACTTGCAAATTCCCATTTGGCTCCGACTTCAAACCAATCTTTTACCCTGTAATTCAGAACTACATTAGCTATAAACGGCTGGTCGAATCTGAACGGATATTCAAGTCCATCGCGGGTTCTGACAGATTTAGAAATAGAAACATTCATCCAGCCGTATAATTTAGTTTTTGAACTCATATATTTTTTTTCACGGNNTCCGCTCCGTTTACCGGAACCGCAGTCAGTGAATCATAAGCAACTTTATTTGCCGAGCGTGTCCAGTTGTTCGGATTCTTTATATAATTCGGGTCGGTGTTATTCGGGTCATTTAAAGTAAATAAATATTTACTCCCCTGAAGTTTTTGCTGAACTATAACGTTATCAAATTTTTTGTAATATGTTTCAATTTTTAATAGCCATTCGTTATTTAACCATCTGTCAAGTCCCAGCACAAAATGAATTGCACGCTCAGCTTTTAATTTTTCTCCGATGTCGGAAGTTAAAGTATAAAACGTCTGGTTATCAATTAATTTTTCATAACCCGGTGATTGATAATATAATCCGACTGCACTTCGAATTGTTGTCAGCGGGTTTATGGCATATCCAAAATTAATTCTTGGAGAAAAATATGCGGCTTTTAAAAAAGAATAATAATCGACACGCATAGAAGGCTGATAATAAAATTTTTCACCTAACTGAAATCTTGCCTGCCCGTATGCATTCCCCCTGTAATTGTAGTCACCCTGAATTGTAAAATCGCTCAGCAAAGCCTGGGAATTCGGAAGCGAACGAAGAAATGCCTTAAATGCATCATCAAGCTGAAGCGAATAAGTTAAATCTGTTTTAATAATATCCACTCCCCCGCCGAATTCATATTTAGCATTATTATTAATGTAAACCGAACGGTTTCCGAGCGAATATTTTTTGAAATTATATGTCGAAGCAAAATTAAAACCGAGCAATGCTCCAATAGCCTTTAAACTATCGCGTTGGGCAGGTGTTAAATTTTCTTTATCGATTAACGGGTCGAGAATATCGCCTTCGAAATCATTATTCCCGTCGTTCGTATACCATGAAAGAGTTGTCTTTGAAATAAAATCCGGATTCGGAATATAATGCCAGCTTAGTGATGCAACATTGTTATGAGTAACGTCATTTACAATCACGCTGTCCGGATTTGTTCTTTCAGCGCCCGGAATTATATCAACACCATCACGGGAAAAAATTCCGTTTATAAAAAATTTATTTTTTTTGAACGGACCGAAAGCTACTTTAAATTGCAAATCTTCGAAAGAAGGGAACGAAGAATTATCAGTGATTAAACCTGCGTTACGTGCGAATGGTCCGAGGATTAAATCATAATAAGTTCGCCTCGAAGAAATAATCCATGAACCCGGAATGCTTAATGGATTTTTTCCCTGCAATATTAAATTTGCACTTGCAATATCTATGTTCGCTGCCGCACTGAATGTTTTATCACGCGTGCCTTCTTTATTTATAACATCGAGAACGGCAGACAGCCTGTCGCCATATTTTGCGGGAAAGCCGCCTGTGATTAAATTAATATCACTCAAAGTTTCCGGGTTGAACATGCTTACGAGACCATATAAACNNAGGATTAAAAATTTCGACTTCATCCATCACGATTAAATTCTGGTCGGGACTGGAACCCCTGATGATGAGCTGAGAAGTGAAATCGTTCGGAGATGAAATTCCCGGCAATGATTTAAGAGAGCGCATAACATCTTCGAGAGAACCGGGAAGAATTTTAACACTTGAAGGAGTAATATTAAAAAGACTTGTTCTTAAATCATTTTGCTTTTGTTTAAATGATTCTTCAACTTCGATTTCTTCAGTAGTATAAATTTTATTCGAGAGAACAATATTTATAATTTTCGTTTCACCTTTAGCAACTTTAATATTATCATTTTCATACGGAACAAATTCAGAGTACGCCGCTGAAATATTATAAATCCCGGCTTTCACTTCGAAAAAATATTCACCGTTCACATCCGACGAGCCGGAAATTTCAATTTTCGTATCGGAACTTTTCAAATCAATCTTAACGCCGGTTAATTTTTTATTTTTTTCGTTCGTAACGTTGCCTTTAATAATTGCGTAGCCGGAATCAGATTGAGAGTACAGATTCGATATAAAAAATAAATTTAGAGACAGTATTATTAGTAAATTTTTCAGCATTAATTCTCGTTAATTCCAATTAAGCAAATTAAAAACATTATGTTTGAAAAAATAGTGAAATAGTGAAGTGTGAAATAGTGAAATAAGAACTAAGAGCTTTTGACGCTGATTTAATATGATTTAATATGATAAGATATGATTTTTTATAAATGTTTAAGAGCTAAGAGCATTTTACCACTAAGACACGGAGGACAGGGAGAAGAGCGGAAAAACTGAATTTATGGTTTTTCGTATTTTGTGACAATTATACTTTTAACGGGAGATGATATACCGAATTGCAAATAGTTATCACTTTCAATATTATCACCGTAAGTTTCAGTTGTGCTGTCATCAAAATAAACAGTCCACATTACAAATAATTTCAGGTTATAATGATTATAAATACGGTATGCATAATTTTCCCTTCCGTCATTCATCGTATGCCCGTTTAAAAAATATAACAGCAAATCACTTCCTTCGGCGTTTTTACAAATAACCGAGTCACCCCATTTCCATTCTTGTTGAGAAAAGGATTTTGAAGGGGAAAAAATTGAAAGAAGAATTATTGTAAGAAAAATTGGTAAAATTATATTTCTCATATGTTATAAAGTTATATTATATAAATGTAAACAATCTGATATTAATAAAGTTGTAAGAGCAAAGAGCTATTACCACGAAGGAAAATAGTGAGATAGTGAAGTGTGAAATAGTGAAGTAAGAGCGAAGAGCTTTTTGACGCTGATTTTTTATGATTTNNTAAGAGCAAAGAGCTATTACCACTAAGAACACTAAGGACACTAAGAAGGGCAGAGTTAACTTTGAGGGTAAGATTCGGGATAGAGAAGGCAGCGGACTTTGTTTGCAGGAGTGCCTGCGAGTTGAGGGGAAATTTTTTTACAATTGGCAAAAGCTTGCGGACAACGGGGATGAAAGCTGCACCCGGAAGGAATATCAGCCGGTGATGGAATATCACCGCTTAAAATAATCCTTTTAGATTTATTCTTCGGGTCGGGAACGGGTACAGCGGAAATCAAAGCTTTTGTATACGGATGACGGGAAGCATTAAAAATATTTTTGGATTCGATTTCCTCGACAATTTTTCCGAGATACATTACGCAAACACGGTTTGAAATGTGTTCGACAACGGATAAATCGTGCGAAATAAATAAATACGTCAGGTTAAATTCCTTTTGCAAATCATTTAACAAATTTAAAATCTGCGATTGTATGGAAACATCGAGCGCCGAAACGGGTTCATCGCAGACAATAAATGNNTGTCTCTGTCCGCCTGAAAATTCGTGTGGGTATTTTTTGGAGTGATATTTTTTTAATCCGACAATATCGAGAAGTTCGTAAATTCGTTTATCCGCCTGTGAGCCTTCTGCAATTTTATGAAATTTTAAAATTTCTTTCAGCATTCCGCCGATTGTAATCACCGGGTTTAAAGATGAATAAGGGTCCTGAAAGATTATCTGGATTTTTTTCCTGAATGATTTTAATTCTTTTTTTGTGAGATTAATTACATCTTTTNNCCGCAGCCGGATTCGCCGACGAGTCCGAGGGTTTCACCGCGTGCAATCGAGAATGAAACATCATCGACGGCTTTTACGTTTGAAGTCGATTTGGCGAAAAGTCCTGTGCTAATTGGAAAATATTTTTTTAAATTGTTTACTTCAATAAGCATGGAATTAAAATAAAATTAATGAGTTGAAAATGAAAGTTAAGAATTAAGAGCTTAATACCACTAAGGCACTGAGAACACTAAGAAGAACTTGATAAACTTGATTAACTTGAAAAACTTGATAAACTGATGTGGAACGGAAATTATTCTAAATTGTTATAAATTATAAACAAAGAATATAATTATGGCAAAGAAAAAGCTTAAATTACTAAGCAGAAAAACGATAGCCGAAGGTACAATGATGTTCAATTTTGAAAGACCTAACGATTTTGTTTTTAAATCCGGTAAAACAATAGATATAACATTAATTAATCCCCCCGAAACCGATGAGGAAGGGAATATAAGAACCTTTTCGCTCGTTTCTGCTCCTTATGAAAGTACACTTTCAATTGCAACAAGATTGAGAGATACAGCGTTTAAAAGAGTTTTAAAAAATATGCCGTTAAATTCCGAAGTTGATATCGAAGGTCCGTATGGCTCCCTGATTCTTCAAAATGATTTTTCAAGACCTGCAGTTTTTTTAGTTGGCGGAATAGGGATAACACCATTTTTTAGTATCATAAAAAATGCAACTAACAGCAAACTTCCTCACAAAATTTTTTTATTTTATTCAAACAGAAAACCTGAAGATACGCCGTTCTTAACACAATTAGAGGAATTACAAAATTTCAATCCTAACTATTCATTAATCAGCACAATGACCGATATGGAAAAATCGAAACAGGATTGGGGCGGTGAAAAAGGATTTATTACAAAAGAGATGATTGAAAAATATTTACCCGACACAATATCCCCTATTTATTATAGTGCCGGTCCGCCCGAAATGGTAGCGGCAATGAAGAAATTATTGAATGATATGGGAATAGATGATGATAATATAAGGATTGAAGAATTTCTCGGATACTGATTCAATGTAAAATGTACAATTAAGAACTGAAGATTCAAAATTGAAGATTGAAAAACTCGTTTCTAAATAAATAATTAGAAACGAGTTTTTTATTTAACATTTAGCGTTATACATTTCAAGTTTATATTTAAATTTCCTTATATATTTCCGGGAAAATCCTGCTTAAACCTTGTTTTAACATTATTTAATCAATATTATTCGTGATTATAACCTGAAACAGAAGGTTTTGATATAAACATATGATTATTTATTAATTCCTTTCATTATTCTTTTGTAGTTTTTATTTTCCAAAGAACTTTTGCACTACTTTTAATTAATAACATTTCTCATATTTGATTATATTTTTATTTATTCCGTATGAAGAAAAAAATAACTACTTTATTGCTCGTCAGTGATGATAACACTTCAACACGTTCTTACACAATCGAAACGAAGCACATTCTTCGATTAAAAAAATATCTTATCGGTGTAACTTCGGTATTCTTAATTTTTATTGTTTTAACTATATGTTTAATTGCCTGGCTTAAAATTTCATCTAACGAAAAATTAGCACTTGTTCAGAAAATTAAAACGATGGAAAATGACGTCAAATTAGTTGACAGTCTGCAAATAAAATTAAAAATTAATAATATTGAAAATCGCATTACCGATATCAATAAATATCTGAAAGAAAGAGGCGTTGCGAAAGAGGAATCAGGAATTGGCGGAGGCAATGATGAAAACAAGAATACAGATTTAACGATTTATGATTTCTATGAATCCCACACGAACGATATTTTTGTAAATATATGTAATATCCCTCTCGGTTATCCTATTTATGGCGAAGTAAAATCCGATTATGGTTACAGGGCAAATCCGTTCTCAGGCAGAAGTTCTGAATTTCATAAAGGTATGGACTTCAAAGCAAATATCGGTGACACCGTAAGATGCACTGCAGACGGAATAGTTGAATCCGCAGACTGGGATAATGGTTACGGTAAATGCGTAACAATAAAACACAGCTATGGTTTTGAATGCAAATACGGACATTTGTCTCAATTTAATGTAGTGCAGGGACAGGAAGTAAAAGCAGGTGACGTTATAGGGTTTGTCGGTTCAACGGGGCGGTCTACGGGTCCTCACTTGCATTATGAAATCAGAAGATACGGTACGGATATTAATCCACACAATTATTTAACTTTAAATTAAAAAAAAATGTTCGGACAAAAAAGCAAAGACGAATCGAATGTTTCCCCCGGTTATACAAAATCGGAATCGAGCCAGATAAAAACTTTGATAAGCGAAGGATGCAAGTTTGAAGGGAATCTCTTTTCTCCTTCGAATACGAAAATAGACGGAATTGTAACGGGAAATCTATCCGGAGAAAACGGATTGATTATTGGAGAGAAAGGAATTATTAAAGGCGACGTGAACTCAATCGAAGTAACAATTTATGGTCATGTAACGGGAAACATCAAAGCACATAAACTCGAAATAAAAGGAACAGGCAGGGTTTTCGGAGATGCAGATGTCGAGCACATTGTTATCGAATACGGTGCGAAATTCAACGGGAAATTGATAATGAGAGAAAAGCTTGAAGATGAAAAGAGGGATGCATA
>PNBM01000210.1:0-3540 GCA_003135995.1 Ignavibacteriota bacterium
GACCGTTTTCGCACAGTCTCTCCCGCGTGGGAACGAAAAGAAAAAAAAATTATGGAATATATTTCGTTTTATAAATATCAGGGAAAACATAAAGGATTGTCCGCATGGCTGTTGACGACCGACCACAAGAGAATCGGCATAATGTATCTTGTGCTGATGCTGGGATTTTTCTTCACAGCCGTTACTTTCGGGTTTCTGATGAAACTTGAAATGCTGAAACCGAGCGACACTATTATGGGTCCGCAAACTTATAACTCCATATTCACACTTCACGGGGTTATTATGATTTTTCTCTTTATAATTCCGGGCATTCCCGCAATATTCGGAAATTTCTTTTTGCCAATTATGCTCGGCGCTAAAGACGTAGCATTTCCAAGACTAAATTTATTGTCCTGGTATTGTTATGTCGGCGGTGCAATAATAGTTTTATCGTCTTTACTTTTCGGCGGAGGACCGATTGATACAGGCTGGACATTTTATGTTCCCTATAGTATACGAACAACCACAAATGTTACGTGGGCTGTGTTCGGGGCATTCGTGCTTGGGTTCTCTTCGATACTAACGGGATTAAATTTTATTGTAACGATTCACAGATTACGTGCTCCCGGAATGGGCTGGTTTAAAATGCCTCTTTTTGCATGGGGACTTTATTCGACTGCCTGGATACAATTACTTGCAACTCCCGTACTTGCAATCACATTATTATTAATAATTCTTGAAAGAGTTTTTGGAATTGGAATTTTCGACCCGGCGCTTGGAGGTGACCCGCTGCTCTATCAACATTTATTCTGGATTTATTCTCATCCCGCGGTTTATATTATGGTATTACCCGCAATGGGTGTTGTCTCGGAAATTATACCGACTTTCTCAAAGAAAAATATTTTTGGGTATAAAGCCATAGCTTTCTCAAGTCTTGCAATTGCATTCGTCGGATATCTTGTCTGGGGACATCATATGTTCTCAACAGGAATAAGCGATTTTTCAAGAGTAGCATTTTCGCTTCTGACTTTTCTTGTTGCAATTCCGTCAGGAGTAAAAATTTTCAACTGGGTTGCAACTTTATATAAAGGCTCGATTGATTTCAGGGCACCGCTTTTATTTGTCGCAATTTTTATAATTATTTTTTCGATTGGCGGACTTACAGGTCTGGTGCTGGGTTCGTTGAATACGGATATTCATCTGACAGATACTTATTTTGTTGTCGCTCACTTCCATTACGTCATGTTCGGCGGGATGGGAACGATTTTTTTTGCTTCACTTCATTACTGGTTTCCAAAGATGTTCGGAAGAATGTATAACGAAAAGATTGCAAAAACGGGTGCGTGGATATTTGCTGTCGGATTCAATTTATTATATTTCCCGATGTTCATATTGGGATATCTCGGAATGCCGAGAAGATATTATGCGTATCTTCCTGAGTTTCACACTCTTCATGTAATTTCCACGATAGGTTCATGGGTTTTGATTACGGGTATCATAATTATTTTTGCTAATTTATTCAGAGCATTTCGAAAAGGCGAGCCCGCAACAATAAATCCGTGGGGCGGCACAACTCTCGAGTGGACAGTGCCTTCTCCGCCGCCTGTTGAAAATTTCGAAACGATTCCGGTGATTACAAAAGGTCCATACGAAAGAGATGAGCATAATATTGAAACAGTAGAAGGTGAAGAGTTGGCGGTAGAGAAAGCGTAATACACATTTATAGCCGCAGGTAAAAGATTCCGATTTATCGGAACTTTAGACTGCGTGAATAAGTAATTGTAGCCGCAGGCTTTAGACTGCGCTGTTATTATTTCTGGATTCCCGCTTTCGCGGGAATGACAAAGTTTGAATAAAAAAATATTATATGGAAAATGATATTGCAATAGAACATAGTCCGATTCACAGAGATGACCTCGGTTCTAAAATGGGTATGTGGCTGTTTCTATTCACAGAGTTAATTCTCTTTGGCGGCATGTTTATTTTATACGCAAGCTACAGGTATATGCACGCCGATGATTTTAAAGTCGCCGCAATGAGACTCGATACAACTGTCGGAACAATTAATACGATTATACTTTTAACAAGCAGTCTTTGCGTTGTACTTTCCATCGCTGCCTTGCAAAAGAGACAGAAATTGCTAAGCATGTATATGTTGATTTTTACAATTGTCCTCGGCGGTGCGTTTTTAATTAATAAATATTTTGAGTGGTCAGCAAAAATTCATCATGGAATATATCCGAAGGGTCCTGAAATGGCAAACTTTTCCGATGGGGAGGTTTTATATTTTGGTTTGTATTTTGTTATGACAGGTCTACACGCTTTGCACGTCATAGTAGGTATGATATTCCTGGCATTTATGCTTGTGTTCGTTGCAAAAGATAAGTTAACATATGATAATCATCAAAAACTTGAAAATGCCGGTTTGTATTGGCACCTGGTCGATATAATCTGGATATTTCTTTTTCCGTTGTTCTATTTAATTCACTAACTTGGAAAACAATAATTATCAAAATATGGAAGATACAAATACTACGCATCAGGTTAGTTATGGAATATATATTTTAGTGTGGCTCGGACTAGTCGGCCTGACCTTGTTAACCGTTTCCGTATCGGGTTTGAATCTTGCAAGCTTAACCATTGTTACTGCATTAACAATTGCTATAATTAAATCATTGCTTGTTACAAATTATTTCATGCACGTAAGAACCGATACGAGAGTTTTTAAAGTTTTTATTTTTGTTTCGCTTATAATGTTCCTTACGCTTATAATATTGACATTCTTTGATATCACTTTCAGAGCCGGCGGAAAATAAGTTTTATAATATTTAGAAATAAACTATGAGACCAAATATAGTAGAACAGGTAGATACAACTTTTATAATTATTGTCGCTATTTCGGCAATTTTACTTTTGCTTGTATCGGCAGTTATGATTTATTTTATTATTAAATATAATAAAAAGAGAAATCCCACACCCGCAAATATTCACGGCAGCACAACGCTTGAGATATTGTGGACCGTAATTCCTATAATGCTTGTTATGGGAATGTTTTTTTCGGGCTATGAAAGTTTTAAAAATATGAGGAGCGTTCCGGAAAATGCTTTTATTATAAAAGTAACTGCGAGAATGTGGCAATGGAGCTTTGAATATCCGAACGGAAAAAAAAGTGACACGCTTTATGTACCTTTATCAAAACCAATCAAGGCAGAGTTGACATCGAACGATGTGAATCATAGTTTTTACATTCCCGCAATGAGGGAAAAAGAAGATGTGATTCCGGGAAGAACAAATTATATGTGGTTTCAGCCGACTTCGATTGGTTCTTATTACATCGAATGCGCGGAATATTGCGGGATGAATCATTCGAGAATGCTCACGAAACTCGTGGTTATGATAGATGATGATTTTGATAAATGGTACAGCTAGGTTCCGCCCGTGGTTGATACTTCTGCGATTAAAAAAGATTCGACAAATATGTTGAAAAAGGATACAACTGTAATAAATTAATAATGTTTTTAGAAAGAAAAACCGGTTTCTCCCCTCTCCTTGTAGGAGAGG
>PNBM01000210.1:3557-6525 GCA_003135995.1 Ignavibacteriota bacterium
TTAAATAAAATTTAATAATTTACGTTTCTATGTTTTTATAACTTAATAAAATAGATTAAAGATAATATTTGAATAAAGTAAACGAAAATATAAAATCAATTTCTTTTTCCCGTGATTTTTTATCGGCGGCTTCAAATCGATNNATAAGCTGTCATTTAATGTGTTTTATCCTGTGGTAGGAATTTTCGTTCTTGCCTGCGGGTCGGCGGCATTAAACCAGTACCAGGAACGTTATGAAGATTCACTGATGAACAGAACTAAATTCAGGCCGATACCTTCGGGCAGAGTAGAACCAATGACTGTTTTGCTGATATCATTGATGCTGTTAATAACAGGTTCGGGAATTATGATTGTATTTACAAATTTTCCTACTTTAATTTTAGGATTACTCGCTTTTGTGTGGTATAACGTAATTTATACTCCGCTCAAGAAAAAAATGATATTCGCAATTATTCCCGGCTCGGTCGTTGGAGCCATTCCTCCGCTTGCGGGATGGGCGGCCTCAGCGAATAACGNNGTTGATATAAATATAATTTATGTTGCGATATACTTTTTCGTCTGGCAGATTCCGCATTTCTGGCTATTGCTTTTAATTTACGGAAAAGATTATGACCGCGGCGGTTTTCCCGTTTTAACAAACAAGTTTGAAGAAAAAACTATTATAAATATTACTTTTATAATGCTCGTAGTTACCGTTTCGATAGCTGCTTTTTTGCCTTTGTTTAATTTAATTAATTACCCGGTTTCTGTTTATACGCTTTGGTTTGCGTGTCTTTTAATGTTTGCGGCTTCACTGAGGTTTTTAAAATCGGATTATTCCAACAAACAAATATTAAAAACTTTTGTGAGTATAAATATTTTTACTTTAATATTAATAACATTATTATCTATAGATAAAATAATTTATTTGAAATAATAAAAATGGCTTTCCTCATTCCCAATCCCTGATTGGGAATGAAATTTTAAAAATATATTTTTAATTTTAAAATTATGAACTTTTTTGATCAGCTTGTAATTCCGCCGAGTCCGTCGCACGTGGCGCTGCTAAACGTTATACAGATACTTGCGTTTCTTATTTTTCTGCCGTTTACAGGAATGCTCGCCGGTGGCTCGCTTTTATCAATTTATTTCAATTACCTCGGAAAGAAAACAAAAAACGAATTATATATAAGGTTTTCAAAAGATATCATCGACAAGCTTTCTATCAGCCGCAACGCAGGATATGCTGTGGGTATGCTGCCTGTGATGACGATTTTATTTGTTTATGCACAATTCTTATACGGGGCAAAAGTAATTTCTGTTAATATGTTATTACTCTCCGCTTTATTATTTATAGCGAGCTATATTATTCTTTATAATTACAAAAACACTTTTCATTTAGAGAAAATATTAAATTCATTTAAATCACTTTTAAATCCCGATATTGCAAAAATCCCCGCCGGAGCTAAGGAGTACGAAAGGAAAATTATTGAATCAAATTCAAGATATGGACACATGGGTACATTTGTATTATATGTTGCAACTTTTCTTTTCATCGGAAGTACAACGATTGCATCCGATTCGCAAAGCTGGTCACAGGTAAATAATATTTTAGGTCTTTTGGTTTCGGGAAGAATCTGGCTGAATTATTTGTATTTCCTTTCAACTTCTTTCGCTATAACGGGAGGAGCGATATTATTTTTCTTTTTTGCCTGGCAGGGGGGAATAAATGATTTAACCGAAGAATATAGAAATCTTATAAAAAAATATTCGGTTTCTCTTGCGCTCACCGGCACTCTGCTGCAACCTATATTTTTATTTACCAATATAATTTTTTTGCCGCGGGAAAGTATGTCATCGTACGTTTATATCTATTCCGGGCTTGCACTGCTTTGCGTTCTGATAGTTTGTAATTTATTATATGTGATTTTTAAAGATTCAAAAATAAATTATTCGGGCGCCGTGTTTTTTATTATGTTACTTACGTTTTCTTTTACTATTGTAAAAGACCAGCTTATATTTGGTAATGCTGTGAAAGACCATCTTAAAACCGTATTCGCTAAATCGGATGAACTTGAAAAAGAAACAATTGCTTTGGTAACTGCAAGCGGTACAAAAGGCATAAATCCCGAAGAAATATTTAATGCAAAATGTTCTGCCTGTCATAGATTCGATGTAAAGCTTGTAGGTCCACCCTATCAGCAAACTGTACCGAAATATAATGGTGATGTAAATAAGCTCTCTGAGTTTATATATAATCCTGTAAAAGTTAATGCTGATTATCCACCTATGCCTAATCAGGGATTAAAGAAAAAGGAAGCCGATGCAATGGCCCAATGGCTTATAACTAAAATAGGAAAAAAATAATTTTATTTTTTGTCCGTTAATTAATTCTATTTTTTAAAAATCTTATTAATATTTAGAATTTTATATCTTTATTCTAAACACATTCTTCATTAATTGCTTTCGTAACAAAATCAATTGCTTCCTTGTGGTATCTCTGAGGGGCGTTTGTTTCGTATTCGATTATTATTTTCTCATCCTGAACAGTAACTTTTGCCTTAATCCGGAAATTCAAAAACAAAATCATTTTATTTGCGGATACGAAAAATATATTATCATTCCGTTTTATAGAAATATTGTATTCGTTTTTAAAATTGCTGAATTTCGCCTGCATTCTCTCCATGCAATTCAATAATACTTCTTTAGGCTTTCCCGTCTTTACAATTTCTATTTTTTCCATAAAATTATTTTACTGCCCGGGTTCGGATATAAAAGAGAAAATATTTTATTAAATAATTTTAAAAATTATAATTACATCCCGCAAGAAATTCAAGATAAAATTTCGAAGTCGGCTTTAGCGGCATATGATTAAACCTGAAGTGGGCGATTAGATTTATTTTTTTATCCACCGGTAAGCGTTGACCTAATCCGAGTGTGTAACCAAATTTGGATTCGGATGTTAATTTGAACTGCGGACCATTTATTA
>PNBM01000001.1 GCA_003135995.1 Ignavibacteriota bacterium
ATACAAGTGGAACAGATGGATGGAAATATGTTGAATCAAACGGAACGACTTCTCCGTTCGACTTTACCATAGATTATTCAAAACTTAATGGTGGAACCGGTGTTCTTGCAGGTCAGGTAATTTGGTATTTTATTATTGCACAAGACCTTGCTTCAACACCAAATGTAGGCGCAAACCAGGCAGCATTTACAACAAATCCTTCTACCGTTGCACTTGTTTCTGGTAACGCTCCAATAACAAATACTTTAACTTATTCGATAGGAGTTGGTACATTCTCCGGCTCATATAATGTCGGAACCGGACAGACTTATACATCTCTTACAGGTGCCGCAGGTATTTTTGCTGCAATTAACAACGGCACAGTCGCCGGTGATATTACTATTAATATTACTTCCGATTTATTAGAAGATGGTACAAACCAGCTAAATGCTTTGAATGAAACCGGCTCCGGACGTTATAAAGTTAAAATCGTTCCTGCCGCCGCATCGATGAAAACAATTTCAGGATGGGTTTCTCAGGCAATTATAAGATTAAATGGAGTTCGACGAGTTACAATTGATGGTAATAATGGATTGGGTAGCGGAAAATACCTTACATTCAGAAATATGACGACATCTTATCCGACTATTCAGTTCCAGAATGAAACGGGAGTAGATACTTTAAAGAATTGTTACGTTGAAAGCAATAACATAAATACTGCAAGCGGTACAATATATTTCGGTCAAACTACATTAGCTACCGGATTCGGTAACGATAGTATTTGTGTTAATAGTTGTGATATTCGTAACAGAACCGATACTGCTGTTACAGGTGTTGGTCCTGCTAATGGTATTTATTCTCTTGGTACTTCAAATACGTTACAAACATATAACAATTACAATTCTGTAATTAATTGTAATATATACGACAATTTCTATGATGCCGGAACAACAATAGCCGGTATTTATTTAACAAGTTATAATTCAGACTGGGTGATAAGCGGAAATAGCTTTTACCAGACTGTACCAAGGACTGTCTCATCTTCTTCAACTTTTACCGGCATATATTGCGCCAGTACGTTGAATAATGACCTAATAATAACGAATAACTATTTCGGAGGCAATGCTCCGTCATGCGGTGGAACTGCAATGACTTATTCAGGTGCAGGATTGTATAACTATTATGGAATGTACCTCAACCCCGGAAGTGTTGTACCAACAAGCATTCAGGGTAACGTTATTCAAAACATTAGTCTGACAACTAGTCCTGCTTCAGGTTCCTCGACTTTCTTTATGGGTATTTTTATAGCTTCAGCATGTTACTGTAATATTGGAAATATTGCAGGCAATACAATTGGTTCAGGAACAGGAACCGGTTCAATTACTCTGACTGTAAACACTACAACAACAGGTTATACCGTCAGAGGTATATATCATGTTGGAATTGGAAATATCAGCAATAACACGATTGGAAGTATTACACTTGGCGGAAATGCAGTTATAACAGCTACGCCATTTGCAATTTATGGCATTCAGTGGAGCAGTACCGTTTCGGGATGGACATATACTTGCAATAATAATCTTGTTGGGAGTATCTCGACTCCAAACAGCATTCAAGTAAAAGATTCCTTATCGTGGGGACAGTTCAGGGGAATAGTAAATGGTAACGGAGCCGGTACAATAAACAATATCACGAACAATATTGTAGCTAACGCGACCGTTAACGCACAGGCTGCTACGATTACTACATCTTATATTTCAATTATATACGGATTTTCATTAAGTAATTTAGGAAATGATAATATTTTAAATAATAGTATTTACAATCTTACCTTAAATACTAACCAGACATACGGTGCAGCAACATTTACTTTGTTAGGTATAGCACACGCAAGTACGGGAGTCCATAATATTTCACAAAATAATATTTACTCTTTGTATGAAAATCATTCCGGTGCAGGGTACGGATTTACTGCGGGAATGTATGTAGGTGGCGCAGGTGGTACAACCATTTCAAGAAATAAAATCTATGATATGGGGTACTCCGGTACCGCGGTCTCTACTTTATCGGTTGAACAAACCGGTATATTTATTTCAGCATCGATAATCGGACCAAATTCTATATTTAATAATATGGTCAGTCTGACAAACGGTGACGCATCGTATAAACCCGAAAATGTAAAAATTCTGAAGCATGAAGATTGNNTACAGAATAGTAAAGAGAAAATAGGATTAGATGCAGTTGTTAAAATACCTCCTCCGGGAGTTGAAACTGCATTGACTGCTCCTAAATCAAAAAATTCCAGGGACGAAGTTAATTCAGCTAATAGTGTGTCAATTGCCGGTATAATAACTCAAACCGGTGCAACTTATAAAGCTAATTGTAATTATTTTTATAATTCCGTTTATGTCGGCGGCTCACAGCCCTCCGGAGCTACTTATAATTCATGGGCATTCCTGAAACAGTTCCCTGGCGAGCTTGTATTGAGAAACAACATTTTTTTTAATGCAAGAACCGGTGGTACAGGATTCCATTACGCAATAGGTAATGAAGCTTCTCCGGCTGGAGATAGTTGGTCCTCAACTTCATCCGACTACGACTTGCTTATTGGTGCAAATGCAACACTCGGTGAATGGGGAACAGGAGTTCCTCAGACCTTTGCACAATGGCAAGGTTCTTCTTTCGGAGATGTAAACAGCATCTCTGATATTCCTGCAAATATCCCGGGAACGATTTTATTCAGAAGTATTCCTACAGCTAATCTGAATATAGATACGACTCAATTTGGTGCTTCGTATGTGTATCAAAGAGGAATCGGAATTACAGGCATATCAAATGACTTTAATGGATATCCAAGAAATCAATCCGGACCGGTTTGTATCGGTGCACACGAATTTGCTTTGAATAAACCGCTTGTATCAACACTTCTGCTTCCTGCAAACGGTAGTACAGGCGTTCAAACACCTGTAACTTTAGTATGGAGGAAAGCTCTGTTTGCTGCTACCTACAGAGTGCAGATTGCTACGGATTCATTGTTTAGCAATATCGTAACTACCGGAACTCCATCTGATTCAACTTATATATTCAACGGTGCATCCGCTCTTACTTATTATTACTGGAGAGTAAATTCAGTTTATTCAACAGGTGGAAACGGTCCATTCTCTACATTCTTTAAATTTAAAGTTATCGGTGCTCCGAATACTGTTGTTTTGAATTCACCTCCGAATGGTGCCACAGGTCAAGCTACTTCTGTTATATTCAAGTGGTTAAGACCGTCAGAACAAACTTTATTAAACAGAGCTATTAATACTAAAACTAAATCTGAAGCAACGTTAGATAATAATTTAAAGAACAATAAAACTAACGAAACACCAAATGCAAATGGAAAAACGCTGAGTAATTTCTGGTTTGAATTAAGCGCCGATTCCAATTTTGTTAATAACGTTACAAGAGATTCAACGTTAACAGATACTACTAAATCTGTTACCGGTCTCTTAAATGGTACAACATATTATTGGAGAGTTAAAGCTAAGAACCAGTTAGCCTGGGGTTCTTTCAGCAGCAGATGGAGCTTCTCTACTGTTGCAGCAGGCTTACCGCTTAACCTTAAAGTTTACCTCGAAGGATTCTGGGGCGGCACTACACAAATTACTGATACAGTGAGAATATATCTTGCAAACAGTACTTCACCTTATGCATATGTAGATACAGCAAAATTGGTTCTTTCATCTACAGGTACGGCAACGCCGACATTTATGAGAGCGTCAGCCGGAAGTTACTATATAGTAGTTATTCATAGAAACCATCTCGAAACCTGGAGTGCCTTGCCGCA
>PNBM01000021.1 GCA_003135995.1 Ignavibacteriota bacterium
AGATAAAGGTGTAACCTGGCAATATAATTATCAAATATATAATAGTTATTCTGATAGGCCCTGCATCTGTGGAAATAAGGCAGGTGGAATTTATTCAAATTATTTATATTCCGGTTGGTGTAGTCATAGTTTATTATTTTCACGTTCGACTAATCAAGGTGTAAACTGGTCACCTGCAATATTACTTAACCCAAATTCAAACTTGGTAAGTCCTTACATTGTTGTCGGTCCTACAAGTACAACAGCCGGTGGTATATTATATTATGGCTATAATTCAATTTTCTCAAATGACAGTACATACTTTATAAACGTAAGAAAATCAACTGATGCAGGAATCACTTTTTCTTCCGATATTTTAGTTACCTATTTCTTACACCCGGATAGTTTAAAGAATAATTCTATTTCTGTAATGCCGGGCATACAAATGTCTTCTGATAATAGTTATGGACCATATAGAGGAAATGTATATCTTGTTTATTCCGGCAAAGGAATTGGAAACGACTTGAGTGATGTATTTTTTACAAAATCTACTAATTATGGAAATAACTGGTCAATCCCAATAAGACTTAATGACGATAATACATCAAATGACCAATGGATGCCTGCAATATCTGTAGATAATAACGGAAAAATTTATGTAGTCTGGTACGATTCGCGATTTGATCCACAGAACTACATGACTTTATTATATGGTACGGTTTCAACTAACGGCGGAGCATCTTTTGTCTCAGATTTTCCGGTTTCAATCACTCCATTCAATCCTGCTGTAAATGTCAACAATTGGGTGGGTCATTATATCAGTGTTTCGGCTATACAAAACACAGCAATTGCTGCCTGGTATGAATTGAGAAATGGTAACTATTGCAGTTATGTTGGATATTTTCCCGATTTTTCAATGACAGTTAACCGCGACACAGTTTACCTTGGAAGTAATGACAGTTTGACTGCCGTTATTAAAATTCAGGCATATAAAGGACCGTATATTGGAAATGAAAAATTTACTTTTTTCCTTGATTCAATTCCGACTCAGGGGAATATTTCAATAAATTTTTTAAACAGAGATTCTATTTCAACAATTCCGGATTCTATATATTTAAAAATTAAATTAAATAATGTGAATATTCCCCGAAAACATACAATAACTATTACAGGGAGAAATACAAGCGTAGGGGTTCCCGTCCATTACCGTTACATAGATTTGATGGTTAATTCATGCTTCCTTAATATTGGAACAAATAGAAATGGGTCGGCACAATATAAAATTGATGGTATTACTTATAATACACAGCAAAATCTGATTATTCAAAGTGGTTATCATTTGGTTCAGGCAGTAAGTCCGGGCTATTCCGGCAGTAACATGAGATATATTTTTGTGAATTGGTCCGACAGTGGAGATACAACTCATAATATAAGTGTGATTGCGAGAACCAATTTAACGGCATATTATAAAACACAATTTAAATTTATACTTATTTCGTCGATAGAAAATTCCTTTGGACAGACGGGGTTTTATGATTCGAATCAAACGATAACATTTGGAGTTCTTTCAAAAATCAAAGAATACAACAGTCAGATATATTATTTTAAAGGCTGGGATGGAGCCGGTGTGGGTTCATATACAAGTCCGGATAGTACAGGAAATGATACAACTGTAACATTGAATATCAAAGGTTACATTATTGAAAATGCAAGATGGATTGCGTCTGTAGGAATAAAGCAAATTACAGGTGAAATTCCCAAAGAATATAAATTATATAATAATTTTCCTAATCCGTTTAATCCTGTTACAAAAATTAAATTTGATATACCAAATTCAGAAAATAGAAAATGGAAAATAAAAAATGGTCTTGTATCTATTAAAATTTATGATGTACTTGGTAAAGAAGTTGCAACTCTGGTAAATGAAAATCTACAACCTGGAACTTATGAAATACTATTTTCCGTTAACCAATTTCCCAATTTTCCGCTACCAAGCGGTGTGTATTTCTATCGTTTACAGGCGGGTGATTTTATTGACACAAAAAAAATGCTGATGATTAAGTGACGATATTCATTTTATAATAGTCACGGCAGTGAAGCGTATCGGGGTTGTATATTAATTAATATTCAAAATTAAAATTAATTCAAAGGAAAAATAGATTGATGATAAAAAAAATTGCTACTGTCGCTTTACTTATAATATTATTATCAGCTAATTTTATATTCAGCCAATATCAAAATGTAATGATAAGTAATCAATATTATCCGAATGAAGTTACAATTATGATTAATCCAAAAAATATTAACCAGATAGTTGCAGGTTCAAACATCGGCTATTACGGTTCGGATACTTCTTTAAGCGGATATTATTATTCTTCAAATGGAGGTCTTAATTGGTCCGGAGGTGTTTTGCATTCAACCCTTGCGAGTCCATCAGGTGATCCGGTAGTTATAGTTGATACGGCAGGAAATTTTTATTTTATACAAAATGCTAATTATCATGGTTTTGTTCTTCCTTGCTTCGACAGGCATTTAGTCATGAAGACGGGAAATGGTGGTGCAAACTGGACTTCCGCTTCAACTTATGGATTAGACGGAAAATTTCAGGATAAACCCTGGGGTTGTGTAGATTGGTCAAATAGTATATGGCGAAACAATATTTATATTACATGGACTGAGTTTTCAAAGTATTATTATTCGGGAGGAGGACCATCGGATAGTTCAATTATATTATTTACAAAATCTATTGATGGCGGATTAAACTGGAGTCAGCTGGTTCGAATTTCAAAACGCAAAGGTGATGCTTATGATGCTTCGAATACAATGGAAGGAGCAGTTCCTTGCACAGGACCGAATGGAGAGATATATGTTTCGTGGTCGGGACCTGTAATATGGAATTCGCAGTATGCTATATTTTTTACTAAATCAACAGATGGAGGAAATAG
>PNBM01000054.1 GCA_003135995.1 Ignavibacteriota bacterium
CCGCGAAAGCGGGAATCCAGACGTAATACAAGAATTTTCCTCCCGTTGTTCTTGTTAGCCGCTCTTTGGCGTCATCAACAACGTTAATATTGCTCATGTAGTGTTGTCTTATATATTCTTCAATAATCTTCCGGCACAAAATTTCACGCTTCACAAAACTCTGCATTTCACTTTATCAAAACCATTTTCTTCGTCTGCATAAAACTTCCCGCCTGAATCTGATAAAAATAAATTCCGCTCGATACACTATTAGCGCCAAAAGTGACTTCATACGTTCCCGGCTTTTGATTTTGATTTACAAGCATTGCTACTTCTTTCCCTGTGACATCATAAATTTTCAGTGTTACAAAAGTGTTTCCGGGAGGTCTGTAAGGTATTGAGTATCTGATTGACGTGGACGGATTAAAAGGATTCGGAAAATTATTAAATAACATATATTCGGAAGGTATCTCGGATGAAATAACAGAAATTCCGGTTTCTCTGATTGTAAACTTCCAGATTACTGACCAGTCACTTGTTCCCAGCGAGTTCGTTGCATTAACGCGCCAGAAATATTTTACTCCTAAACCTAGAAAATTCGGTCGGACAACCAAAGGAGTATTTGATAAAGTCGAATCAATAACAATATTATTAAAATTTGTGTCAGTGGATAATTGTAACCTGAACGAAGTTGCATATCCGTTACTGTCCCATAATAAAGTAGGATTTTGCAACTGGTTTATTGAATTATTAAGCGGTCGTAATAATGTCGGCACAGCAGCTATTGAAAGAATCACATAAAGTGCGCTGTCTTTGATATAATTATTCAGGAAGGCATCCGCAACAATAATACGTCTCCAGCCGAGAGCCGCTTTGGGTCCAACATGAGCGGTAGCAGTAATCAGAGTATCGTTTATCATGTGTGCATTATTCGAAGTGACGCCAACACTATCAAAGAATACTTCATAGTAGGGTGAAAAATGCCATTCAGTTCCGCTCCCATTAATGCTGATTGGAAAAGAAGTATTTTGATAACCGCTATCCGGTACGACTGATGTAATGATTTGAGAATTAACCCGGGTACTTAATAATAATGATAATAAGATAATCCTAATTATATTTTTTTTCATATAAATCTTTTATTTTCATAAAGATTGGAAAATTTTTCACTCCCTTTATATCAAACTTTAAATTGTCAATTTCTTTAATCATTTCCAGGGCTAATGAATCTTCCCCGTTATTAACATGTATAACAAGCAGATTTATCTTTGGTTCAATATAATAAGGAGAATTTTTTATTACAACTGAAAATAATGAATCCGATTTAACATGGTCACCTGTCATATATAATGCTGAAGCGTAATTACTGATAAGCGGAGGCCATAAAGGCGTAATCTTCAGGCAATCACGATAACACTCGAGTGATTTTTTGTATTCTTTTAATTCAAAATAACCTGTCCCTTCATAATATTTAACAGGTACTTTATTTGCATCAACCGGGTAATAAACCGGATCGATGGATTCCAGTTCACTAATCATAAGCGAATAATTATTTGACGCTTTATCAAACATAGCCGATAAATATATTTTTTCGCTTTCATATCTTTTAAAATTATAGACTGAAATAATTATTAACACAATGCCGATTCCAATAAATAATAATAGATTTGAATATTTATTTTTAATAAAGTGATTATGTTTTACATCACTGTTCAACGTCAATCCGATAGCAGTAAATAGAATTATCACAGTTGAAACATTTTCGAGTGTAAACGCAAAGAAAGAAAAAACTAATAATCCGGCAAAGGATAAAAATATAGGAATATAAATAATTTTTTCGGTGCTGAGTTGTATTAATTTTATTAATGTGTAAATTATTATTATTATAAAAAATAAAAATCCAATTAATCCGTTTTCACTTAATATTTTCAGAAAATCATTGTGGGGATTTATATCGGAAGATTCAAGAAAATACGCATCATCACGATTAGGGTCATTGTATTCCTGATATTTTGCAAACCAGTTACCTGTGCCGATTCCGAACAACGGATGACCTGCAAACATATTAACAGAGCTTTTCCAGTACGATAGCCTTGAATAATTTGAAGTTTCTTTCAAATCGGGAATAGAACTTATTGTATTAACCAGGCTGTTTCTCCCTAAATCAGCATTTCTTACAGGTATTAAACCAATTGAAAATGTAATGATAACGATAAATATTATGTATAAATAGATTCTTTTGAAATTGCAAATGATATTTTTTTTCTTCTGATAATAAATAAATAATATTGCTGCTAATAAAAGATAAATAATGATGGCTACGTATGCAGTTCTTGTTCTTAAAAAAAACAAATAAATAAGAATTAACGATGAAGATATTACAGATAATATTTTTGAATGCATTTTATTGCTTCTGAAAATATTATATAATGCAAACGGCAGCACTACGGATAAATATTCTGCATTATAATTTCTTACAAACATTTTAATCTTTACGTTTTCCCCTGAAAGAATATTAATGATATTAATACCAAATATATTCAAAATTCCGACAGCCGATAAAATCACTCCCGATATTAAAAGGCAGTTTGACATAGTTCTGATAAATACATCCGACTCATATTCCTGTAATAATATCGAAACGAGCGCCGCATAAACAAATAAATTCAGGAAAAGAAAAAAACTGTCGCTTAAAAGTATCAGTTTTTCGTTCAGATAAGACGAAATAAAGAGAGCAATCAGAAAGAAAATAGAAATTGCTATTAATTTGAAATTTAATTCAATTTTTCTATCGTAATATTTCTGAAAAATAAAAACAATAATTAATAATAAATTTAACAAAGAAAAAATCAGCCTGTGAAGATTATTTACATTTATTATATCAAATTCATAAGAGAGTGGAATTAAAAAATTAATTGAAATGATAATAGATATGATGTTACTTTTTATGTAATTAATCATTAGTGTTTTTTTATGTCTTCTCTTTATCAAAATACTTCATAACGAATCCGAATTCAACATATTTTGAGATTCTTTTAATCCACTTATTATGTATTAACTTATTGTTATATTTATTTTAAATGCAAAATAAACTGAAATATTATTTAAAGCTATTTATAGACAACAGATATGTAATTTCTTTTAACATATTCGATAAACTGTATTTTTTTGTCGTTTTTCTGAGCTTTGCATTAATATATCCGGCATATGCTTACGGCGAATTGATTACAATATTCTCCTTGTGCACGATTACGATGATAATATTCGATCTCGGAATACCGATTTTTTTGCAAAGGAATATAGCAATTTCAAAAATCGAATCTTCGGAATTATTTTCCCAGCTGTTATATTTAAATATTATTATCCTGATTTTTTATGCAATAGTAACTTCAATTTTGTACTTTGTGCTGTATTCATACATTTCTATTGAAATATTTTTATTGATATCGGCTTTGGTTTTTTTATCATCGGTTTCCAATCAACTTAATTCAGCATTAGCGGGATTGAATTCATTCAGAAAAAGATTCATTTTTTTGCTCATAACAAGAATTTCAATACTTATTTTATTCATACCTTTTTTATATTTATTTAAAGTAGAATTAAAATATTTACTTGTAATTTTGATAGCCGGGTCGGTATTACATATTTTAATGATGTATAATAATTTACACAAAAATGGTTTCAGTATAAGGGCAGGATTAGACTTTCGTAAAATAAAAAACATAGTATTATTATCAGCCCCAATCGGACTTGCTGTTCTTTTTAATTTCCTCTACGACAAGATAGATGTCGTTTTAATTTCAAAACTTGCGGATTTTTCCGAAGTTGCATTTTATAATATCGGGTACGGAATATATAAATCTTCATCCCTGGCTTTTTCTTTTCTGCTGATTAGCGGATTCACAAAAGTATCTTATTTAAGCAGAAATAAACACGCAGTAAAACTTTTTTTAATAAAATATTTTAAAATAATTCTGGTAATAGCTATTCTAATTACTATATTCTTATTTTCTTTATCCGGTGTTATTATAAATATTATCTATACTGAAAAATATTTTAATTCTATTTTTATACTTAAAATACTTTCTTTTGCGATTATCGGGCTTTCTTTGAATAACCTGACCGGAATTGTACTGAACGGATTGGGTTTATATAAACAAAATATGGTTGTAACTTTAATCGGTTTTACTGTTAACATAATTTTAAATTTATTTTTTATTCCTTTATACGGAATAATTGCGGCGGCATTGATTTCCGTCTTAACTGAATACATAATTCTAACCGGTGATTTTTTCTGCCTGAGTAAATATTTTAAAGTAAAATAATATGGGA
>PNBM01000113.1 GCA_003135995.1 Ignavibacteriota bacterium
TTTTCGATCACTTCTGCCTGGGATGCCTCGAAAGAGCCCCGTCCCGGGGTTTGCTCCCACGTAACGCAAAAAGTATCAGGGTTCACTAAAGTTTCCCGGAAGATATTGCGGTTCTTTATAGCTTTGTCTTTATTTTGATTGTCAACCATGATTTCGGCCCCTGCGGCAGCATCCGAATTGATTTGCGGATTGGTAGTTTTAGTATATCAAATCCGGGCATCCGCAAGAAAATAGAATCCCCTAACCCCCCATTGTCATTCCAGCGAAAGCTGGAATCCAGCAATCAAAAACACAAGCAACTCAAACGAAATCAGTCATCCAGCGTTCTTTATTCGATGACTTTGAAATCAAAAAGAAAATACTTTTATATAATCTCTATGGTGTTGACCTTGACGAACGGGCTGTGGATATTGCAAAATTAAATTTATTGATTAAAGCACTTGAAGGCACAACCGATGCTTCTCTCGAAGGTAAAAGAAAACTCCTGCCTAATTTAAATCTAAATATCCGTTGCGGAAATTCTCTTGTTTCGGGGAAATCTTTAAAGGATTCCGGCGGAGAAGGATTATTTGATAACACAGAACAATTTAATAAAGATATAAATATTCTTTTAGACTTAAAGGAAAAATTCCGCAAAGCATCTGAGGATAGTGAAAAAGGAAAATATCTAAATGATATTTATGTTCTGGAAGAAAAAATTAATTCAAGTTTAAATGGTGACCTTAAAAATTATTTCAAAAATATTGATGAAATAAAACCTTTTAATTACGAAGTTGCCTTTTGTGAAATTTTCAAAGACGGCGGATTCGATTGTGTAATAGGAAATCCACCGTGGGTATCGTTAAAAGGAAAATTTGGAAACAAAATATTAAGCAACGTTGAATTATCTTATTTTTTTAAAACTTATGAATCGAATACATACATGCCAAACTTATATGAATTTTTTGTTTGGAAGAGTCTTAAAATAATAAAAGAAAATGGATTTTACTCAATGATTGTTCCTGATAGATTAAGTTTCAATAATCAATTTATTAAATTAAGAAAATATATTTTAGAAAATTATGTAATACTCAATTTGCAATATAAAGCAAAATTTCCATTTGTAATCGTCGATACTTTAATTTTTAATATTAAAAAAAGCAGAAATATAAATAATACTTTAAAAATTGGCGAATTTGGGAAAAAGTCACAGATAAAAAAGCAAAAAGATTTTTTCAAAAACATTGGTTATTCATTTAACTATGAAGATGATAATTTGATTTTCAAGTGTTTGAATAAAATAGAATCTATTCCTAAAAAGATTTTAATTTCCGAAGCATTTTTAACAACATCTGGATTTGGTGGAAAATCTGATATTTTTACAATTTCTAAAAAAAACAAAAACCAAATAGAAACAATTAAAGGTAAAAATATTCAACGATATTTTTTAAACGGAAAATTATTTTTTGATTTTAAAAAAGAAAATATTACAGGTAGAACAACTAATATAGATATTCTTGGGGCTAAAGAAAAAATATTAATTAGAAAAACCGGCTATCCACTTTATGCTACATTTGATAACACAGGAATATTTCCTGACCAATCATTGTATTTTTTATATGGGAAAAAAACCAAAGAATCTTATCTCTATTATTTAGGAATTATTAATTCAAGGTTATTTATGTTTTATTATTGGAATAAACTTGTAACAAATCGAGATACTACTCCACAATTAAAGAAAATTCATTTGGATATTTTTCCTTTTCCTGTTATCGATTTCAACAACAAAACAGAAAAATCCCTTCACGATAAACTTGTTAAACTTGTAGATGAAATGATTATGCTTAATAAAAACCCCGAAAAAAACGATATAAAAATAAAAGCAAAAGACAAAGAAATCGACGACCTTGTCTATAAACTCTACGATATCACCGACGAAGAAAGAAAAATAATAGAGGATAAATAATGGATACTGACGAAATTAACTTTAGATATAAATTGGAGGATAGAATTAATGAGCTTTATGGTTCAGCTTATATGTTTTTTGATTGGTCCATAAAATATAAAAATTTATATAATGAATTAAGACCGGAAGAAATTTGGGCAAAGCAGACTTACATCTCGAATGATTTAGCGAAATATCTGATACTCAACAGCAATTTATATTTGTTCTATTCTATTAATCTTATTGCAACATTATTATCACACAAACAAGAAAATATAGATAAAAAAGAATTATCATTATTTGAGCAAATTGATTATTTAGATGAAAATATTAAAATAAATGCAAACGATAATTTAAATATATTATGTTCATANNAGGATTAGATATAATCCGAAATAAAATAATCGCTCATAAAGATATTAAAACAAGTGGAGACCCGTTTACTCATATGTTTAATTTTGTTAATCCTATATTTTATGATAAAGCAAAGGAAATATTATCTAAAATTGAAAATTATTTGGACTCATATTTTTTTAATAGAATTTTCAATAATCCCTCGAAGGTATATTTTGATAATAGTCATACAATTATTTTAGATTTTATTAGAAATAAATTATCGGAATGAAACATATTTTATAATAAAAACTTAATCGCTTTATTATGGAAAACACACCAAAAGAATTCAAGCTTAAGTTATTTGAAATGATAACAGAAAGTCAATTAAAAAGTGCTTATTATTTTTTATCTNNTGCTACAATCCTTGGATATATAATATTTCTTTATAAAAATATTAATAATAGTTTAAATTGGGAAAAATATCTTTATTTTATTCCTTTTATCGCTTTAGGTTTAAGTTTCTATTTTGGATTTAAATATATAACAGAAAGAACGAATATTTTGCGTGCAAATTTTGAGATGTTCAACGAAACAAGTATGAATGCAATAGAAAACTATGGAAAATTTATGGAAAATAAATCGGATTCTATAGCAAAATATGCTGTTAGGCAAATTATTTTCTTTTCTATCGGAATTTTTTCTATTTTTATTCTTATAATCCTATTCTAAACCATTTGAAAATAAGGTTACTTTATTTTGTAAACATCATGTTGGAAAAAAGAAAATAAATTTTTATAAATCCAATAATTATTTAGAAAAATCAAATACTCATAAAATGATATGGAACAATCTTTAAAAGATATATTATCAAACATAAATCATCGATTTTCAAAAGGACGGCATTGCATTAGAATTAAAATGATGATTGATGAAGAAATTAGATTTGATTTAGAAGAAGTAATTCGTCATTTAAACGGGATTATAGATTATGGGGGCTCAGATAAAAACTATTTGAACTCTAATGATAAAATAGATGCGTCATTTTATATATCTCAATTGAATGAATATATAAATAAAGATAAAATAATCTTTAGAACTAAAATATTTCTTAGTTGTGGACAAAATAAAGATGAAAAACCATTAGTTGGGAAAATTAAGAAATATTTGGAAAGTAAAAATTATGAAGTTTATGTTGCCACTACACAACAAAAATTAAAAGGATTAAAAGATAACATATTTAATGAATTATCAACATCAGAATATTTCCTATTTATTGATTTTAAAAGGGAAAGAATAATAAGTAAAAAAAGACGCAATGATAATTGTAGAGGCTCATTATTTTCGCACCAAGAATTAGCAATAGCATCATTTCTTGATATGGAATTAATTGCATTACATGAGAAAGGAACAATTAATGAAGATGGTATATCGAAATATATTCAAACAAATCCGGTAGAATTTGATGATAGGAACAAAATAATATTAATATTAAAAGATTTATTAATAAAAAATAATTGGGTTTCTGGCTGGAAAAATGAATTAACTATGGCAGAATCGAAAGGTTACTATATGAAATTTAAGGATTCTTCCGAGATAGCAAAATTTTATCATGTAAATATATTTAATAATCATAAAAATAAAATTGCAAGAAATTGTTATGCTTATATAAAAAATATAAAAGATTTAAGTAAAAATATGAATATTGAGTTTGAAACTACTGAATTAAAATGGGCTGGTTATGGTGCTTTACCATTTGTAACTATTATGCCAAAAACAACAAGGAAAATAGATGCGTTTTATATAAAAATTAATGAACCGATAAAATTACACTTTAATATTTTTACTGATTCTGTTAAAAATATTCCGCTGATAGATGAATCTGGTGATTACGAAATGATTTATCAAGTGATTTCTGATAATTTCATACCTATTGAATCAAAATTTCTTTTACATTTAGATAATGAATTAGATAAATCGACCTTTCAAAAGTTTTCTAACTAAAGATTAAAATTTTATTTTAATGGATAAAGATATTCTTGCAATAATAGTTTTGGTAGTGGTGATTGCATTTGTAATCTTTGCGGCGATTTATATTTTTATTAAATTAAAGCGGGTACAAGTAGTTTAACGAGCATTGCACTCGGCGTCACGGACAAGTTTTAAATGTTAAATGTTAAATGATATCCCGACAAGTCGGGATGCAAAGAACGCAATGTTAAATTCTTTAATCTTTAGTTTGTCACAATAAAGAAATTGTAATTGATAAAAGTGTTTGCTTATTAAAATTTCAACCTCTCCCCCTGCCCCTCTCCTAAAAGGAGAGGGGATAAGAAACAAATTCTAAATCCGGAAATCTGAAATCTCAAAGTTTGTTACATTAAAGAAGTTGGAATTGAAAATTATTTTTGCTTATTAAGATTTCAACATTTCCCCATGACCTAAAAGCCTCTTCCAGATTAATCGGGATTGACCCGGAGGGTACCCCGCAAAGAACATTCAACCTACAACGAGAGGGGAATAGATACAAATTAAAAAGACTAATTTCTACATTTAATTTCAGCCTGTTTTTGTTGATTTTATAATAAGTTGAATAAAACAAATTCGCAACTCTTAAAAGAAAATGTTTTTTTTAACGAAGAAGAACGTTTTCATCTCGTTATACTGCTCCACTTCGAAAAAGATATGCTAAAACCCTAAAAATATTGATTATGAATAAATTAATTTACCCTTTAACTTTTATTTTGTTTTTACATTGTACGTTTAAGATTGAAAATTGCTCAGCACAATGGGTGCAGATGTCGAACGGGATTGGAACAGATAAGATTGTACATGCTCTTACATCAAACGGTTCATACATTTTTGCCGGAGCGGAAGGCAGCGGTGTGTATGTATCCTCAAATAATGGTACAAGCTGGTCTCAAACTTCTTTGGATAGTCTGAATGTTAGTTGTTTTGCCGTCAGCGGGAATAAAGTGTTTGCAGGTGTAAATGGTTCTCCGAATGCTTCTAATGGTGTTTATGTAACTACGAATAACGGCACGAGCTGGACTCATATCGGTTTGGGAACTCAGGATATTTATTGTCTTAATGTGTTCGGTGACGTTCTGCTGGCAGGAGGTTATGGAGTATATCTTACTTTAGTTGCAGGTGGAAACTGGACTCTGACTTCTTACAATGATCAGGTGATTTCTTCAATAGAAACAATCGGCTCTACTATCTTTGCAGGAACACCTAATAATCCTTCCTGTAGTGTCCACCGCTCTACAAATAACTGTATTACATGGTCAGAAACTGCTTTATATGATAAAGAAGTTAGCTCTCTTGCGGCTTTGGGAAATACAAATTTTGTAGCAGGTTCCTCGCGTGGTGTTTATATCTCTCCGGTTAGCGGTTCACTATGGACTTCAGCCGGTTTGAGTAATGACACTATAACAACTGTAATAACTATGGGAAGTAATATCTTTGCGTGTACATTAGGAAATTTCCCGAAAGGGTCTCCGGGTGTTTTTCTTTCTTCTAACAACGGCAGTAGCTGGCGTAACAGAAATCAGGGTTTATCATTTTACACACTTGTACCTGAAGTTCTGACATTATTAATCGTAAACAATTATATTTTTGCAGGTACAATGTCCTATGGTTCAGTCTATCGCCGTTCTTATTCTGATATAATTGGTATTCAAAACATAAGTACGGAAATTCCGTCTGCATATTCACTATCACAAAATTATCCCAATCCGTTTAATCCGAAGACGAAAATTAAGTTTGATGTTCCTGTGGATGACCCGGAGGGTACCCCCCGCATTCGCGGGAATGACAGAGTTGTATTGAAAGTGTATGATGAACTCGGAAAAGAAATTGAAACAATTGTGAATGAAAAGCTAAATGCAGGAACGTATGAAGTGACTTTCGATGCTTCGAAATATCCCAGCGGAGTTTATTTTTACAGAATGCAAGTTGGAGAATATAATGATACAAAAAAAATGATTCTGCTTAAATAATAAAAAACAAAAATAAATAAGAGCGAAGAACAAGAGCCTTTTGTTTGGTCTGGATTCCATTCCAGATAAGAGTATGCTGGAATAACAAAAAACCGCTGGAATGACAAACGGAAGGGACATAAATAACGTGGATGATATTGGGAATAAGATTTAAAATAATCAATAAATATATTTATTCATGCTTCCCATAGAATTGTAAGAACGGAGTTATAGTTTCTCATAGGTATGTTTTGTTCGTATAAGAAAAAATTTGTTTTAAAGTTATAATCGTTTAGAAACCACGCATTAGCAAGTATTTCTTCTGGCTTAGTCGAAATTTCTTTTCCTTTAAAAAAATCAAAAGCATTGGATAAATTGTTTAATTCCTGTCCCGCAGGAATATATTTAAGAGGAAAATATTCATTCGTTTTGCTCCATTTCACTTTTCCGTCATAACTAAAAATTACTGCAATCGGGAATTTCCCGCATTCTGCATAACGAATTGCCGTCGAGCTTAATGTTGTATTGAACATATCCGATGCTTTATTCAATGTTTCATAACCTTCATCTTTCCAATCGACATATTCTTTAATCCACTCTTCAGGCATTAAGAGTTCAGATGCGAAAATATTTGCTTCGTGCTCTTTGGATTTATTGTTGCTGAATGTAAGAAAATCTTCTTTCTTGCAAAAGTTTTTCTTTTCCTTTTCAAGGAAAAAATGACCTATCTCGTGTGCCAAAGTAAAATTTTTTCTTCCCTCTTCTTTAATGTTTTTATTTATCGTAATTATTCCAATTTCTCCGTCGTGAAAAATACGACCTTCGTGAGTTTTTAGCTCTTCTTCACAAATAAGTAGATTTTCCGCATTGGCAATGCCCCGTATGTTTAATTCTGATGGGTCGGAAATGCAGTATTTTGATAGTAGTTCCTTTGCTTTTATTGTTGGATTCATTCTCCCTGATTAAAATGATTATACTGATTACACTGATTTCAAGAGCTTTTTTACCATAGAGAAACATTGAGAAATAATTTTGTGTACTTTGTGTTCTATGTGGTGAAATGTTTTTGCTCTTAAACGTTTAAAAGATTTTCTCTGTTTTCTCTGTGCTTCCGTGGTAAAGCTCTTTGCTCTTATTCAGAATTCAGCATTCAGAATTTATAATTTTTTACTCTTTTTCAGGAGTTTCTTTGCCACTTCAAGCTTTTCTTTATCGCTTTGAATTTTTTCTTTATCCTCTTCGGATAATTTCTCCCCGTTTCTGAATGCATATAACGCTGCCGGAACTGATATATTACTTCGTAATGAATCAGATATCAGCACTGCTTCAAAATTTTTTTGATTTTTAACCCCTGCTTTAATTTTTTCCTGTGCTTCAAGTTTTTTGATAAGATTAAGTCCTTTTTCCTTTCCTGCTTCCAAATTCATTCCCGATTTTTTGATGTATTCCGTTATTTCTTCTTCCGTGTAATTATCTATATCCATTAAAAAACTAAGGAGATTACTTGCTTCCTGTTTTGACATAAATTTTTTGTTCTTTTTGATTTTTGGCTTCGACTGATTTTAATAGATATTTACAAAGTCTTTTCTTTTTTGTTACAACTTCATTTTCTGTTATCCCAAATTTTTTTGCCAATTGTTTATTAATATTTTTATTCTCTCTCGAATTTAATATTTCCGAATATATTTTTCCACATTCATCATCTTTACATTTTTTCATAGCTTCATCACACCATTCTTTCAATTCGTCTTTGTCAGGGAAATAGTTATTTTTAGTGAAATTATTTATTGCCGATTCATCTTTTGGTCCATTTTCATGAAACATATCATCGTTATTTATAAATTCAACTTTTAAACCATTCTTTTCAAACCTTTTGTACTTATCTCTCAGGTTAAAAATTTCACTATTTTTTAATATAAATAATATTTGTGAATATGCATCAGGATATTTTTCTATATTCCATCTTCTTTTGCCTGTCAATAATGCTTCTGTGATTTTGTCGATTAAATCCTGACCGTTTTCTGGAATATTTCTATTTCCAAAACTACTTTTGATAGCAAAATCTGCTAAAAAGCACAATGAATCATAATTTCTTTTCTTGTCTGAATAGATTATTGAAATTGCATCTCTAATCTTTTGGTTTAAATTTGTTTCCATTAATAGTAAATTTTGTTAACAAGTTATTAGCATTTCCCATTATTTTGTCCCTCGATTAAATTTATGAATTTTAAATTTTAAATAAAATTGAAATATTGCTTTCCCCGTCATATATACTAACTGAAAATTTCAGTTTTATTCCGTTGTATTACAATTTATTTTCCCTCCATATATACTAACTGACAATTTGAGTTTTTTCCCAATCTTTAATATAAATTTTTTCCCTCCATATACACAAACTGATAATTTGAGTTTTTTTCCATTCAGTATTAAAAATATATTTATGGAAAAATATCTTGGTAATAAGTTAGTATATATGAAAGGAAATAAAATGGAAGTAAAAACGAATATATTTATCCGAGGTTATATTGCCTTTATCTTGCTTTTAAATTGCCTTCAAATTGTACCAAAAATTAAGAAGGCAAAATCAAAGAGGATTAAGTTAAAAAAATTGCTTCTTAAACATTTTGTTTATTGGGCAAGACAACCTACTTTTTTGTAATTGCTTCAGCAATTCTCACAGTTAGATTGTAAAACCCGATGTTTTATTAAACTATTGGGTATTAACTAAATTAACTAAAATTAATAAATAAATAAGAAGAGGTAAATAAAATGGCTCAAGTAAAGAAAAAAGTACTCGGCACTGTGCACGGAGCTGTAGGCGACATGGTCTTCCGTGAAAAATTTGGAAATAGTTATGTTGGTATGCGACCAAAATCATTTGTTCCCGGAAAAGATGATGCATCTATTGCCAGAAGAAATAGATTTAAAATGGTGATAGAATTCGCGAGAGCTGTAAACGTGATAAAGCAATTGAAATATTTTTGGGATGTATATGGTCCGCAAAAAATGAGTCCGTATAATTACATCGTCAAAAAGAATTACCTGAATGTATTACCGGATGATGTTTCGAATACGGCGTCACTTGTACCGGATCTTGGATTCAGTATAACCACACCGACCATAAATATCACAAATACCAGAATCACTGTAACAGTTCCTGCACTTGGAACTAATACGGGTATAGATACGAATATTGAGAAATCCATAGTGTTAAAAGCAATATTATTCTTTAAAACACCGCTACAGCCAAAAAATAAACCATTTGAGTTTTTGTCGTTGGAGTCAACTGCTCAAACCCTTACTTTGACTGACCCGATTGTTTTTAATATTCCGCTTTCTGACTATGAAACTCAAATTTATGATTTGTACTCGGCAAGAAAAGGATTTTTTGCTTTGGTGACGACAGATATAAATAATAAACCGATTAGATTCTCAAACACAGAGAACAGCTAAGAATAAGAGAATAGCTAAGAATAAGAGAATAGCTAAGATGAATGAATAATAATTGTGTCGGGGAGTCTCCTATGNNAATTTGCTGTTTATCAGGGGGTGAATTTGTCCCACAAGTTGTGGGACTTTTTGTTCAAATTGTGCAACAAGTTGTTGCGTTTTTTGAACATCAGAAGAATTATAAAATAAACACCATTTTTTTATATATTGCAAATTTCTTGTCTGAGTAAATAAAACGATTTAATAAAATTTATAATATATTTAAATATTA
>PNBM01000295.1 GCA_003135995.1 Ignavibacteriota bacterium
TGTTGCATATTATGAGTAACGATTACAATTGTAATTGATTTTCTAAGTTCATAAATCAATTCCTCAATTTTCGCAGTTGAAATCGGGTCCAATGCACTGGCAGGTTCATCCATAAGTATAATTTCGGGATTCACCGCCAGAGCTCTTGCAATGCAAATCCTTTGCTGCTGCCCGCCTGATAATCCCATTGCAGAATCGTTTAACCTGTCCTTTACCTCTTCCCACACTGCGGCTTTTTTCAGACTCGTTTCAACTATCTCATTTAATTGTTCTTTCTTTTTTACACCGTTTATTTTAGGACCGTATGCAACATTGTCGTGAATGGATTTCGGAAAAGGATTTGATTTCTGAAAAATCATTCCGACATTTCTTCTAAGGTTCACAACATCGATTTTCTTATTATAAATATCAATGTCATCTATTTCTACTTTTCCCGTAATCTTCACATCGTCAATTAAATCATTCAAACGATTCAGAGTTCTTAAATATGTCGATTTTCCGCAGCCGGACGGACCAATAAGAGCAGTAATCTTATTTTTTTCGATGCTCATCGATACATTTTTCAGAGCCTGAACTTTACCATAGTATAAATTTAAATCCGAAGTCTTTATTTTTATGTTATTCAAATTATTATAGTCAAATTATCAAATTTATCCAATTTATAGCAATTAAAATTAATATTTATGTAAAGAAATCATTAAATTATTATCCCGTCTGAAATTTTTATTATCCTGTCGCATCGTTGTGCAAATTCTTCATTGTGTGTAACGATTAAATACGTCTGGTTATATTTTTCGCGTAAAGAAAAAATAAGGTTTATCACCGCATCTGCATTTTCAGTATCGAGATTACCCGTCGGTTCATCAGCCAGTATTAAATCCGGGGAATTAACAAGTGCCCGCGCAATGGCGACCCTCTGAGCTTCTCCGCCGGAAATCTCGGAAGGTTTATGATGCGCTCGGTCTGTAATTCCGACGTCTTCTAAAATTCTGTTAACTTCAACAACATTTTTCTTTCCTGCAATCATTGTCGGAATCAAAACATTTTCCTGTGCAGTAAATTCCGGAAGTAAATGATGGAATTGAAAAATGAATCCGATTTTTTTACTTCTGAAATCTGCTAATTGTTTATCGGAATAAGAAAATACATCGCTCCCGCGAAAAATATATTTTCCCGAATCAGGTCTGTCGAGTGTTCCTAAAATATGCAGTAAAGTGCTTTTACCCGCTCCCGATTTTCCTACAATTGCAACTATCTCACCTGCATAAATTTTTAAATGCACTCCTTTTAAAACACGCAGATTATTTTGTTTAGTAATCTGATACGATTTCTGTATATCACTAACCTCTAATAACAATTCCTTTTCCATCTATTTTTTCAATCCTTAAATAAATATTTTATTTTAATTTTAGCACGTAAAAAAAAGCTCTTAATTGTACATTTTACATTGTACATNNAAATTGAAAATTGCTCTTTCACTCCCATCTAATCGATTCCACTGGATTTAGTTTCGAAGCTCTTCTTGCCGGATACAGGGAAGCAAGAAAACATAAAATTAATGCGGCAGCAGCAACAAATACGAAATCAAGCAACCTCAGTTCAACGGGCAATGCGTCAATTTTATATATAGACGTATCCATTTTATAAATATGAAAATAAATCTGAGAGAGAATAACGCCCAAACCGAGTATCAATCCTGCAATTGTACCTATTATTCCGACCCAGATACCTTCATACATAAAAATTCTTGTAATAGTATTATCGGAAGCACCCATAGTTTTCATAATTCCGATGTCCCTTTTTTTCTCTATTACGGTCATAGTGAGAGAACCGAGAATATTGAACGAAGCTACAACTATTATCAGGCTTAAAATAATAAATGCCACCCACCTCTCCATTTTTAAAATCGAATAAAAGTCAAGATGAAGGTCATACCAGGTCTGAACGTTGTACTTATCTCCCAGTGCCTTTGATAATTTTTCTTTTATCTCATCAGAATCTTCTATTCTTTTTGTTCTTATTTCAAGCCCGTTCACGGAGTTTCCGAGTCTGAATAAATTCTGAGCATTTAGAATCGAGATATAAGCATATTTACTGTCATAATCCCTGTTATCGGAATCATAAATACCTTTAACTAAAAATTGTTTTGTAACAGGTTCGATAAACTGGGTTAAAGAATATTCAAGACCGACAGGACTCAGAAGTGTAATTGTATCGCCTATATTNNCCGCCAAATTGTCCGTCATCATCTAAATTAAAATTGCCTGCAAATATTACATCTTTCATTCCGGAGACATCACCAATTTTATCTTCGTCTACACCTTTAATGTATAAGACTTTATTAATATTTTTAGTTGCGAGCATTCCCTTATTAAGCGTGAAAGGAGAGACTGAATTAATTCCGAATTCTTTAACAATGGTTACCAATTTTTCATAATCATCTATATTACCGAAGTTTTTTGATTCAATTCTGATGTATGGGTCGAAACCTATCAGAAGGTCTGTAACTTTTGAGTGAAAACCGTTAAAAACAGATAACACTATAATCATAGCGGCAACACCTATTGTAACACCCACCACAGAAATAGCAGAAATAACCGTAATGAAGTTCATTCTACGTTTAGAAAAAATGTATCGTTTCGCTATGAAAAGTTCTGTGTTAGCCAAATTAGTTTATCAAGTTTGTCAAGTTTGTCAAGCTTATCAAGTTTGTCATACATTATAATCAATATTATTTAAGAGAAAATTAGTTGCTCTTGCTCAATTGCCACGAGCTTTAGCTCGTGGGAAAATAAAACCCATACCCGGGCTTTAGCCCCAATTCATTCTATTCATCGAATACAATCACCGATTCCCTGTATTGTCTTACTTTATTGTTATCGATTTTATTGTTTAAATATTTTTCAAGGTCTTTCTTCTTTTGTTCTATACGTTTATCATCCATCAATCTCCATAATTCATATCGTAAATGCAATACACGGTTATCTAATATATGCCGGGTAATACCTGCAGGAATTTTGTGTTTATTATTTGCAATTTCTATTATCTGGTTTTTATTAAAATTCGGAAATTCAATTAATATACCTTTCTTTCTCGTGTGCTTTTTTAAATCTGAAAATTTAATTTCTTCTTCCGACCTGTCAAAATTATAAATCGAGAAATAAAATTTAGTGAATAAATTTAATTCTTTTAACATAGCATCAAACTTTTTCGAAAGATGAATAAGAATAGTCTCATTTTTCTTTATGTCGGAAACTATAATATAATGAAATTCATTCTTTTGTTTCTTTTCTGCAGAGGGACGATTTAAATATTCAAATTTTAATTTATTAAGATTACAGAACTCTATAATTTTTTCAATATCAAGTTCATAGACGAGGTGATTCCATTTCTTTAATTTAATTTTATTATCTGTATAATTTATAACCTGGGCAATTGCAAGTTTGCATCCAATTTCTTTTAAAGTGCTTAAACGGTTCGCTCCGTCAATTAACAAATAATCATTTTTATATTTTCCTACAATTACAGGATTCATAAGGTAATTGCTTTTTGATATCCTGTCAAAAATGTTTCTTAATCTGTTGCACTCAGTGGTTTCGTGCAGTTTTATTTCGGATATTTTTAATAATTCCAGTTTAAAGAAATTTGCTGTGTAATTTATCATTTATTCTATTACGGTATTATGATTTTTCAAATGCTATCAAGCCCTGCCTGTTCAGTTTAATATAGATTTTGTCTCCGGGTAAAAATTCTCCCGAGAGTATTTTTTCCGATAGGGGATTTGTAATATATTTTTGTATGATTCTTTTCAGAGGTCGTGCACCATACATAATATCAAAGCCCAGTTTCCCGAGCCAGTCCTTTGCTTCATCATCGATTTCAAGTTTTAATTCGTTGCGCTCAATTTTTTCAATAACCTTGCGCATCTGTATATCTACTATTTTCCTTATTTCGTGTTCAGTCAAAGGCTTAAATAAAATAATTTCATCAATCCTGTTTAGAAATTCGGGACGGATGGTTGCTTTCAGCATATCAACAAGTTTGGAACGTATTTCACTTATTATTTCGTCCCTGTTCTCATCATTTATGAATTGTAATTGCTCCTGTATAATCATGGAACCGATATTCGATGTCATAATAATTATCGTATTCTTAAAATTTACAGTCTTGCCTTTTGAATCTGTGAGTCTTCCTTCATCGAGCACCTGCAATAATATATTAAAAACGTCCGGATGTGCTTTTTCGATTTCGTCGAGAAGTACAACGCAATATGGCCTTCGCCTGACCGCTTCTGTTAACTGTCCACCTTCTTCATAGCCAACATATCCCGGAGGTGCGCCGATTAATCTCGACACGGAAAATTTTTCCATATATTC
>PNBM01000034.1 GCA_003135995.1 Ignavibacteriota bacterium
AAAGGATTCGGATAATTTTGTGATAATGAAAATTTAACCGGAATTTGATTATTTTCCTTTACACCGATTATATAATTAAAAATGATTGCAATATTAGGTCTGTTAGTTTGTGCTGAGCCTGCATTGAGGTCTGTGCAGCCATTTCCCGAAGTTAAGTCAGTTGACTGATGCCAGACCATATTATTTGTTGTCGGAGTAGCATATACCGAAGAGTTGGAGTTGAATGACGTATTACTATAACATATTTCCAATAACAAATTATCGGTACCGTTCCAAACAAATAATGAAAACGGAATAAACCTCCAACCCGTACCGGGAACTGTATAATTCTGATTAAACACGGTTGTCCAATTATTTGAGGTAAATCCATTCAATGATGACTGAGTTGTATTCTGAATTTTAACAGTAAATCCATTCATAATTTGGGGCGATGCAAAGACTACATTAAAATCTATTCCCATTATTCTTGCCGGAGTACTGCCAAGATGATTTATTTCACTTGCAAGATATAACATATCAGTTCTTGCATCCTGATAAAAAGTTTTAAAAGGATAAGAAGCTACAGCTGTACCGAACCCTACATATTCTCCATCAAGAGAAGATACTGCAAAATTATATAGTGCAGTGGAGTCCGAATTATGATTTGAAGAATTATCTTTTGCAAAGATTTTATAAAATATTGTATCGTTGTAATTAACCTGTGAAATGCTTGAATTAAAAATCCCTTTAAATACATCATTGAAAGAATTATTTAATTTAAATTCCTTAATTCCCGTTGCGGGATTATTTCTATACCAATTTACCCATACAGAATCCAATCCCGTATTATCAGTCACTACAGCTGTAACAGTATCAGGCCAGTAAAAAATTGGTGTTGGACCTATTGGGGAGAAATTAATAACCGGATTTGTGACATCCGCACCCGTATTAAAAGAGAAATAAGTTGATGGAGCATTCACAGGCAGCTTTGATGCGCTTCCGTTTTGATTTATCGCGCGAATGTAATATCTGTAATTTGCAGGACTTCCATTCCCGGGGATGCTACAAGTCCAGTTATTTCCACTGCTGTTCGTCATATCAATCGAATCAGTCAGCCCGCCTCTTCCCCAGAAGACTTTAACGTTAGTTAAATTTAATCCGAAATTATAAATTGAAGCATTTAACGGATACGGTCCGTTCAAATTTTCGGAATCTTTAACCGGATTATGAATTATATAAGGAGCTAAAGTAACATTACATGTATATATTTGTGCACCGCCGTTTCTAATATCCGTCCAGAAAGGATTTATTTTATCACCCGAAGATACCACATCCATATAATCGCAGAAATATCCATCCGCGTAACCCACAAGAGGAAAAGGCCTTTGTGAATGGTCGGATACTTTTATATTTGTAAAACTCACACCTCCGTCATTTGAAATAGCCAGATAAGTATTGCAGGAGTCATTTGTGTTCAGGTCCCGCGTATCATAAAATGCAATTACAATTTTCCCGGTTATCTGGTCTACAGTAATCGAAGGAATAAATTGTAATTTCCCGTTATTAATTACATCATCATTTACCCTGACAGGTGTACTCCAGCTCGTACCTCCGTTCGCTGATGAAGAGAAACAAATATCAGCGTCGGTTCCGGCAGGTGCTAAATTTTTTTGTGCCCAGCATAAATAAAGATAACCGTTTCTTGTTCCTCCGGATTTATCGACAGCAAGCGAAGGAAACGATTGAACCCTGATTCCTGAAGGAAGAATAAATCCTCTTATACCGCCGATGTTCAAAGGTGTTGTTGGTGCAGACCAGCTGCTTCCACCATTTAAAGATTTTGTAAAACCAATATGGTCTTCGATATTATTATTACCGGTATTAGGTGTGGCCCAAACGCAATAAACTTCTCCGTTCGGACCTGTCTGAATATCGCAACCCTGTTCATAATGTCCTGCAAGCGGTGAACCTATTTGAACGCTGTTAACATAAGACGCTCCTCCATCAGTTGAATATGAAAATTTAATTGGTGGTGAAGATAAAGAAAAATCGGAATATGCAACATATACTCTTGCGAAATACGGACTCGTACTGACATTATCCACGGTGTTTTTATTCATATCAATCACATTAGAAGAAGGTATCACAACTCTTCCTAACCACACTGAACCGTTATTAACAGACCTGTCCGAAACCAGATTGTTATCATAATAATTATAATTAATTATATCCGAATTACTATATGAGCACGAAGGATTTGAAGACAGGTAACTTGAACCGGGAAGAACATCGCCTCCTGTCCAGCTTAAACCGTTATTCAAAGAATAATAATATCCCATTCCGAAATCAGTATTTGCGCCGGCTATAATTATAGCAGGATTAGTCAAATAGACAGATGCGGAAACACTCGATTGATTATAAACAGAGGGATATATGGATATATTCTGATAAGTTGTAACATAGCCATAATTTGTAATACCATCAGGTAATTTGTGTTTTACCGGTGAATAGATTTTTAATGATTGAATTTTATAAGGGTCAAAATCAGCCGGTTTAACGATGAATCGTTGTTGTGAGATTGCAATGTTGCAAGCACAAACTATTAATATCAAAATAGAAAATATTTTATTCATTTCTATTACTTTATATAAACATATAAAATTTAATGTAATAATATGTAAAAAAACCTCTTTAATCAATCTCTAAAAAAAGCAGAAGTTAGTTATTAATTATTCGTTATTAGTCATTGAGTTAAAGAGATATTGTGATTGTTTTTACACAGCAATTAGAATAAAAATAAAACCGTCCTGCAAAAATTATGCACAGACGGTTTTGTCTTCATAGTAGAAAAATATTATTTTATTAAAGTCATCTTTTTTACATCAGTAAAATTGCCCGCCTGCAGTTTATAAATATAAATACCGCTTGCATAATTGCTTCCGTTAAAGTCTACAGAATATCCTCCATTATTTAATTCGCTGTTTACGAGAGTGCCGATTTCCCTTCCTGATATATCATACAGTTTTAACGTGACGAAACTCTTTTGAGGAATATTAAAATTTATAATAGTAGTAGGGTTAAACGGGTTCGGGTAATTTTGATTCAGCTCAAACTTCGAAACGACTGTTTCAATTTGTTTAATTCCTGTCGCCTGAGTATTTATTACTCCCGTCATACCAAATATCTGACCATGAAACGTACATTCGTAATTATATGTACCCGGAGCCGTTATAACATAAATAAAACTCGTATTTGATGCATCAATTGGATTATTCCATGCTATCGCACCCATTGGAACATTTAATGAAGTTGTAGTATGTGTACCATTAATCCATGACCACTTGACTGTATCTCCGACAAAAGCATTCAACGGTGTAGGTGTAAACATGTAACTTTGAACTGTAACAATTCTTGTTGTTGAAAATATATTAGAAGTATAAAGCATAATCATCAACAAACTAAATATTAATTTAATTTTCATTATTCTTATTTTTTATCAATTTGTAAAAGTATTGCAAATTTATACTTGTTAATAGCAATTACGTTTATAAAGTTCCTGCTCACAATAATTATTTTTTCTTCTTGTAAATATCTTTATAAAACAGGATAATAAGTTCAAATAATGCCTGTTAGTGATAATTAAGGAATTTAAATTAGTATCTGTTTAATATAGATTTATAAATCTGAATGCTGCCCGAATTTGATTCCCGTATAAATTATTATTAAAATAATCCTTAATAAGTTCTATTACCGGGTTCTTAAAAAAAAACTGATTTCCGAAAGAAGATTGAAAGAATTTTCGGAAATCAGTATATAAAAAATTTAATCTGCAAAACACAATTAATTTATCGGTTATTTAATAATTATCATTTTCTTTGTAATGACGGAATTGTTACCATTTGAATTAGTCATCAATTTATAGAAGTAAGTTCCGCTTGAAAGATTCGTTGCATCAAACTTTACTGTATAAAATCCTGCTTTTTGCTGTTCGTTCACGAGTGTAAGTACTTCCCTGCCTGAAATGTCATATGCTTTCAATGTTACTTTCGAATCCATTGATAAGTCATAATCTATATTCGTGACGGGGTTAAAAGGATTCGGATAATTTTGATGAAGGACAATATTATTTGAATTATCAATTTTCGCTACTCCATTAAGGCTAAAATATTCGAAGTTTCCGTTAAAATCAATTTGTTTAATTCTATAATTATATTTCCCGCTTAAAAGTTTTTTATCCGTGAAATTATAAGTTGTCGGAGTATTTTTATTACCGTTTCCTTTCACGATACCAACTTTTATCCAGTTATCGGGATTAGAAGCGTTTAAATCCGAGGAAATCCTGTAAACTTCAAATGCGGCATTATTCTCTTCCGTTGTGGTGATCCATTTTAAATTTACATCTCTTCCTGAAACATTATATGTGAACGATTCTAAACTTACAGGCAGAGGTGAATCCTGTAATTTAAAAACATTTCCCGAACTTGAAATAGATGAGACCTGAGCATTGTTGTTATAGTAAACTAAACTCATATGCGTCACACCACCATCAGCCGGAAACTGTACAGATGTCCAGGTTGCACCGTTATCTGTACTTTTAAAACTCTGTGTTGCCGAGCTTGAAGATACAATCAAATAAACGGTATTGAAACCCGGCACCCATTTTAATATTCCAAAGTTATTGCCTGTTGGAATCGTACTTGGAGTTTTTTGACCAAACCAGGTGACACCGCCATCAGTTGTTCTGGAGATTGAATCCATTGTACCATATCCCGCGGCTGCTCCGTTAAGTTTATTATTATTGAAAGCAATTGATGTTACGAAGCCTGTAGAACTTTGAGCTCCGTATAAAGTTTTGGTCAACCATGTTGTACCACCGTCAGTTGTATATCTCATTTGCGGTGATTTGTTCAATCCAAATCCAAAAAAATTCTGATCTATTATAAAAACAGAATTTTGAGCGGAAAGATTGTCTGTTACACCGGACGGATTTGAAATAGTCCAGTTCGTACCGCCGTTCGTAGTTCTGGCAAGCCAAAATGCATTTCCTGCTC
>PNBM01000347.1 GCA_003135995.1 Ignavibacteriota bacterium
CTCATATTTGCAAGGAAACTTGATTTTAACCTGCTCATCTCTTCTGCTCGTTCCATTGCTTCTTTTAATCCTGTCTCATATTTTTTCCTTTCAGTTATATCGTGTATCGTCCCGAGAAGCATATCTTTGCCATCTATCTGTACCTTATTTAAAGTTATCTCCACATTTATTGAACTTCCGTCTTTTTTGACTGAATCCCATTCCGAAATTATAGTTTTTCCGTTCATTACATCACTCATATGAGATATCATTTTATCCTTTGAAAGCATTCCGTCATTCTGAAATTCAGGAGAGAAATAAAGAGGTGATTTGTATAATAATTCTTCGGGCGAAAATCCGAGCATATCACATGCCCTTTTATTAAAATCAACAAGCAGTCCGCCATCCAGTAATACTATAGCATCTTTTGCATTCTCAAATACTTTTCTGAATTTATTTTCCGAAGCCTTAAGATTATTCAAAGCTCTGTGTTTATCTTTTTCAGTCTCCAGATTTTCGAGCGCGTAGGATATGTCCATTATTACTTCATCGAGCAGTGTAAGTTCTTCTTCATCAAAAAAGTTTTTCTTATCCGATATTAACTCAAACAATCCTATAAAATTACCTTCGATTTTTAACGGGAATAAAGCAATAGAATTAAAATCTCTTTTTTTGAATTCCTCGAGGTAATTACAATCTTCAAAATCCTTTATATAATCGTTGCTGAAATAAAATTTATTGGTTTTAATAATTTCAATCGCTTTACTACAGGATTCACATTGACACATTTTATTTATATTGTAGATATCCAAAATACCTTCACTGCTTCCTGCAGAAGCAACGGGATGAATCCTGTTTTCTTTTTCGTCCATCAGCCCAATCCATGCAGTTTTGAATTTTCCGTATTCTACACAAATTTTACAAATTTCATCGAACAAAACATCTCTTTCTTCTGCTTTTACTATTGCCTGATTTATCTGGCTTAAGACGGCATAAGTTCGGGTTAGTTTTTGGTTTTGTTCTTCTGCGAGTTTTCGTTCGGTTATTACGTCAAAAACCGCAACGAAGAATTCCTTTTCGGGACTGTAAACCGAAATCGAAAACCACATCTTAAGTGCTTCGACGTATCTCTCGAATTTTACAGGTTGACCGCTGAGAGCAACACTCGAGTAAATATAAAAAAGTTCGGAATCACTTTCCTTTATCCCGGGAATTACTTCCGAAACTTTTTTGCCCATAACGTTTTTCAGACCCGTAAGTTTTTCGAACGCACCGTTTACCGAAAGATATATCCAGTCTGTTGCTTCTTCATTTTCATAAATCATTTTACAGTATGCATATCCTTCAACCATATTCTCAAACAAACTGCGGTAACTTTCTTCACTTTCGCGTAATATTTCCCTGCTCTCACGATAAGCCAGTCCGTTTGCAAGGATATCTGCTAAACGCTCAATGAAATTAATACTTTCGGGAGTAAATTTTCCTTCCCTTCTGTCGTTTAACTGCAACAAACCGTGAGTAATATTTTCAGAATGTATGGCAATAAGCGCTAACGATTCATAACCCGCCGTGTTACATCTATTCCGTGTATATAATAACATGTCAGCTTCAGTCGTGGTTGTTAAAAATTTAGAAATGCTGTTTGTCCAGAAACTTCCGCGCTTCGTGAAAAATGGTTTTTCCGGGTTGACCCGGTTACATATTACATTTCCGCACATGCAATCAAGAATCGGGAATCCCTTTGTGTTCCTTAAAGGTTCTCCGTCTGAATTTCTGACACATAAATAATTTTCCTTTTCAACAAACTTCGAATCAAAACCCTGAGTTTCAAAATACGGGTAATCTTCACCGTCTTTTAATCTGATTCCTACAGCTTCAAAATCAAAACTTTTCTGAAAAAGTTTGGTAACTTCACGGATTAAATTATGTGTTGTGCCCTGTGAATTTAAAAGCTGAAGTAATTTAATTGTAATATCCTGTTCTTTTTCGAGCCTCTTGCGTTCAGTAATATCATTGAACACGGTTGCGAACATATTCTTTTGCGGCGAAAAAACTGAAATCGCAAAATGCTTATTTAAAGGTTCGAAATAAGTTTCAAAATAAATTGGAATTCCGGTTTCGGCTACTTTTGAATAGATTTCAAGAAAAGGAGCTTCATCTGTTTCGTATAACTCTGTTGCTATACTTCCGATTGCCTGTTCCGATTTTATTCCGATAAAAGTTTCAAAATTATTATTAACGTCAATTATTCTATAATTTACTGCCGTTTTATTTTCATCAAAAATTATTTCGTGAAGTGCTATACCTTCAAGCATATTTGAAAACAGCATGTGATATTTGCTCTCACTTTTTAGCAAATCTTCTTCTGCATTCTTTCTGATAGTAATATCGCGTATTACACCCCACATCGCCGAAGGTTTACCCGTATCGTCTTTCAGAAGAAAAGTTCTGAGTTCAATCGGGAAAATTGTCCCGTCTTTTTTTATGTATTCTTTTTCATATACATCCGAATAGCCTCTCGGCAATATTTGATTTTGTACAATTTGAGATTCAAATTCGCGCCATTTTTCGGGAGTTAGGTCTACGTATGACTTTTGTCTAAGTTCTTCATCTGAATATCCCAGCATTTCTTTGTATGCATTATTCCATTCGATAAGTTTTCCCGACATATCAACAGTTACTATTGCATCCATTATCGACTCGTGTAACCTCCTGTATTTCTCTTCCTTTTCTATTATTATTTCCTGCGCCTTACGTCGCTCTGTGACATCTTCACCTGTTCCGTCAAAATAAAGTATTTCCCTATCACTCCCCAATATCACTTTTGCGTTTTCATGAACGTATATTTTTGTACCGTCTTTTTTAATCCATGTAGATTCGAAATTTCTTACTTCTCCGTTTTTGAATATAGTATTTAGAAATATGTTTCTCGGTTTATCGGAAAGAAATCCTTCTTTATCGAGGTTCCTTTCGATAAGCTCGTCTGCAGAAGAAAATCCCAGCATTTGTACCAATGCATTATTCACCATTAGGATTTTCCCGTCAGCTGTGGTTCTGTAAAATCCCATTATCGAATTATCGAAAAGTGTTCTGAAATCATCTTCGCTCTTTCGGAGTGCTTCTTCTATTTTCTTCCGTTCTGTTATGTCCCTTATGATTGCCTGGTAATAATTTTGCCCGTTCATCTTTATCATTCTTACACTCGATTCTACCGGGAATATCGTTCCGTCTTTTTTCATATTCACGGATTCATATACTAATCCGTTTTCCCGTTGTACTTTTATTAAAGTTAAATCAAGTTCTTCTCTTAATTCATAAGTCCTGAAATCCCGTATGTTAAGTTTTAATATTTCTTCTCTGGAATATCCGTATAATTTACATGCCTTTTCGTTCGTGTCTACTAAATTGCCATCCGGGTCGGATATCATAATAGCATCGTTTGCATTTTCAACTATGAATTCGTAATTATCAAGTATTGCTTTTTTTTCGGATTCAATATTATAAAGCATTTCGAAATATATAGCACGGGTTTTTCTGATTTGTGACCAGAATAAACTTATAGCACAAATTATTACTAAAGTGAACAATCCGGAGAACCAGAGATTCAATTGAGTTATATCACTGTATGCTTCTTCCTTATCTATCTTTGCTATCATGAACCATTTCGTATCTTTTATCGGTGCAATAAATCCCAATACATTAACATTTCTGTAATCAGTCCCGTCAGTTATACCCGTTATCCCATTAAGTGCCTTAACTCCTAATACATCGGCTTTATCTTTCCCGAGTTTGAATTTCAATGCCGAATTTTTAATATGTCTTAGTTCATTTAGATATAAAGCACTTCCGTTATCTTCTTCAATTAATAAGGTTTCCGCAGTTTTGCTTTCGACAGGCCATGTTCGTATGTTTGGGTATAAAAATTTATCGGGGTCTATATCAAAAATAATTACTTCTTTTACGTTTGAATCAGAATCATAAACGGGGGCTAAAATATCTATAAATATTTTTCCGGTAGTATCTTTTATGTGAAAATCAGAAAAATAAATTTTTTTGGTTTTTAAAACTTCGGGAATTAATCGTTTTGCATAATCTTCTAATTGATAATCTTTTTCCGGAATCGAATAAAATATATTCCCTTTCGTATCGGCAAGTTCAATGCTTTCGTAACCGTAATATGAGATTAACGTTTCGAACGAATATTTGAGGTCTTCGGAATTAGCTGTGGTTGCTTTATTTTCGTGAATATTTTTTATTTCTTTAACTAAAAATTTATTTGAAATAATAGAATTAACATCACCTATTCGCTCTTTGCGCCATTCCTCAATCTGGTTAACTTTTAACGTTGCAATTGATTTTAAATCGTTTTGAATAGCAGTAGTTTTCGCGTTCCTTTGAACCATATAAAAGCGGTAAAAGAGAAATAGTATGCTTAGTGTTAGTAATACATACGACAAGTATGTTATTTTCGGATATCTTGTGTTGCCTGGAATTTTATTTGTTAAATTATTTTTTTTCATAATAATGCCATTTTTTGAATGTTCTCCAACTTATTTGAAAAAAAATGTGGTCAATAATGAAAATAAAGCATTCAAAAGAAACAATGTTTAAAATATATAGAAACAAATATGAAATAAAAACATACTAAAATTACAACCCTATTAAATGAATTAACATTATGTTCTTTCAAATTTTTAGCCTTTTAACCTTCTGACTTTTATAACTTTATAAACTATATAACTTTATGACTTTTTGTACTTTATAACTTTACAAACTTTATAAACTAAGGTAGGCATTGAAAATTTTGCATTTATTAACTACATTAGAAAAATTTCTCTTATGCACGAACTTTCAATTGCTCAAAACATAATCGAAATTGTTAAAGATTATGTTCCTGAAAAAGACTACAAAGATGTAAAATCAATAATGCTGAAAATCGGAGAAATGTCAGGTATTGTTGCGGATTCACTCGAATTCTGTTTTGAAGCAATTAAAATTGATACCCCGCTGAGTAATTCTAAACTTGTAATAGAAAAAATTCCTTTCATGCTTTTTTGTAATAAATGTAAATCCGAAACATCAAATACGTTTGGCGTAAGAATATGTGATAAATGCGGTGAAACGGATACATACGTAGTCTCCGGTACCGATATGAAAATTACTGAAATTGAACTCGATTCATAATATTTAATTTTAACTTTTATTTTATATGGGAATTATAACTATCGAAAGAAAAGTTCTGGAGAAGAACGATGAAATCGCCGCTCTGAACCGAAAATTGTTTAAAGACAATAAAATTTTTGTGATTAATATAGTAAGTTCTCCGGGTTCAGGTAAAACAAGTATTCTCGAAAGAACAATCGAAGAGCTAAAAGGAAAAATTAATATAGCCGTTGTCGAAGGTGATGTTCAGACTGATTTTGATGCGAAACGGGTTGAACGTTATAACGTTCCAGTCGTCCAGATTGTTACGAACGGCGCCTGCCATCTCGAAGCGAAATTAGTAAAAGATGCTCTTGATAATATAAAACTCGATAATATAAATTTTCTTGTTATAGAAAACGTTGGCAACCTTGTCTGCCCCGCAGGGTATGACCTTGGAGAAGCACTTAAAGTTGTAATATTAAGCACAACCGAAGGGGACGATAAACCGCTTAAGTATCCGAAAATGTTTATGAACTCTTCCGTACTTGTAATAAATAAAATTGACCTTCTGCCTTATGTGAATTGCAATCTGGATGTTCTTAAAAAAAATGCGCTTCAGATAAATCCGGATTTGAAAATATTCGAAACTTCCTGTACTTCAAAAGAAGGTATCAAAGAATGGTGCGAGTGGATAGAGGAAAATGTTAGTACATAATTTGTTATTCGCTCGGTTTTTGTCATTCCAGCGGAAGCTGGAATCCAGACGAAACACAAGGTCTTTTATTTTTGATATTTTAAATCCTTGTTACAATGCTCCGGAGGCTGTGTGAAAACAATAAATTTAAAAATAGTAATATCGATTTCGTTCCCAAAGTGGACTTTGGGAACGAGAGCGAAATTGTCATTCCCGAATGATCTTATCGGGAATCCCCTCAATTATTACTTTAAAACGAAATAATATTTTTTTCCCTCTTTCCCAATCCCTGATTGGGAAAGAAATAAACTCTTAAAAATTATATAAATCTATTTTGCCTGACCGTTTAAAAATATCAATCAAAGGTGCTGTACAGGGAGTCGGCTTCCGACCCTTTATATTCAAGCTGGCAAAAACTCTCGATATAAAAGGTTATGTGCTGAATTCTCCTCAGGGTGTTACGATTGAAGCCGAAGGAAATAAAGATATTCTCGAAGAATTCATTTTAAGAATTAATAATGATAAACCACCCATATCAATTATTCAAAATATTTCAATTGAAAAATTTGAATCGACCGGTTATAAAGATTTCATAATAAAAAAAAGTGAAACTAACGGCATCCCGAATGCCATCGTGCTTCCTGATATAGCAACCTGTAAAGACTGCCTTACCGATATTTTTGATATAAAGAACAGAAGATATTTATATCCGTTTACAAATTGTACGAACTGCGGACCGCGTTATTCAATCATCGAGTCATTGCCTTATGACAGGGCAAGAACAACTATGAAAATTTTCGAAATGTGTGAAGATTGCGGTTTTGAATACCGTAATCCTGAAGACAGGAGATTCCACACACAGCCGAACGCTTGCCCTGAATGCGGACCGCACGTAGAATTGTGGGATGCAAATGGAAAAATATTGACTACACATCTGGAAGCAATTTTGGAAACTGTATATAATATTATAAAAGGAAAAATTATTGCAATAAAAGGTCTCGGCGGATTTCATCTCGTTGTCGACGCAGGAAATGATGAGGCAATTCAAAGATTAAGAAAAGCAAAAAACCGCGAGGAAAAACCTCTTGCATTAATGTATCCTGATTTAAAAACAATCAAAAGAGATTGCGAATTATCAAACGAGGAACAGATTTTATTAACATCTGCTCAGTCTCCGATAGTAATTTTAAAAAAATTATCCGGTTGTAAAATTTCCGAATCAGTTGCACCGGGAAATCCAAATCTTGGTGTAATGCTTCCGTATACTCCTTTGCATCATATTTTACTGCACTATCTTCAAATTCCAATAGTCGCTACAAGCGGCAATCTATCCGAGGAACCAATGTGTATAGATGAATATGATGCATTACTGCGTCTGAAAAATATTGCGAAATATTTTTTAGTACACAACAGACCTATTTACAGGCACGTTGATGATTCTATCGCAAGAATTATATTGAATGAAAAAGTAATTTTAAGAAGAGCAAGAGGTTATGCTCCATTTCCTGTTATCATAAATAATAAAAGTAAAAAAACAATAATGTCGGTCGGCGGACATTTGAAAAATACAATTGCAGTCTCAAAAGGAAATGGGGTATTTGTGAGTCAGCATATCGGCGACCTTGAAACGAAAGAATCTTACAACAGTTTTTGCAATACAATAAATAAATTCAAAGAGATTTATAAAATCGAAAATGAAATTGTTGTACACGATTCACACCCTGAATATATTTCAACCAAATATGCAAAAGAAAATTTCCCCTCTGCAGAAAATGTCCAGCATCACGTTGCTCATATTTTATCCGTCATCGCAGAGAATTCTCTTTCGGGTAATCTGCTTGGCATTGCCTGGGATGGTGCAGGATTCGGAGATGATAAAACTATCTGGGGCGGAGAGTTTTTCCGTTTTAAACCCGAAGGATACGAACGTATCGCACATCTGAAAAATTTCAGACTTGTCGGAGGAGAAAGTTCTTTCAAAGATATTTATAAATGTGCGTTCGGTGTGCTTTATGAAATTTATGGAAAAGAAATTTTGAATTCCGGATTTTATAATTCAGAAAACGAAATTTCCAAAACCGATGCTGATATTTATTTAAAGATGCTTAACAAAAATATTAATTCTCCGGAATGCTCGAGTNNGCGGGAAGATTGTTCGATGCCGTTGCCTCTATTTTGAACATCCGGCAGAAAGTGAATTTCGAAGGTCAGGCGGCAATGGAACTCGAATTTCTTATTAACGGTGTTGTTACTGATGAAAGTTACAACTTCGAAATCAATAAAAACGAAAACGGGACATTTATTATAAATTGGATTCCTATTATACAGAATATAATAAATGATAAAAAAAATAAATTATCTTTAAATTTAATTTCCGCTAAATTTCATAATACATTAATCAATACTATTGTAGAAATTGCAAAACTCGTAAATGAAAAAATAATTGTATTAAGCGGAGGATGTTTTCAAAATAAATATTTGCTTGAAAATTCAATAAAAGCTTTACAGAAAGAAGGATTTAATGTATATTGGAATAAGGAAGTTCCCGCAAACGACGGCGGAATCTCCTTAGGACAAATAGCTTATTTTTCATACTTTGAAAATAAATAAAACGCTTTTACATTAACATTTAACATTTAACATTTAAAACTTGGAAAAATGTGTTTAGCTGTCCCCGGTAAAATAATCGAAATAACTGAAGTTGATGAATTCTCAAAATCAGCTAAAGTTAGTTTCGGAGGTGCAATAAAAACAATCGATACATCTTTTGTCCCTGAAGCAAAAGTTGGAGATTACATAATTGCTCACGTCGGATTCGCATTATCTGTAATAGATGAAGATGAAGCGAAAAAAACTCTTAAATATCTCGATGAAATGTTCGGTCTGGATTCAACGGAGGAAAATCCGAATTGAAATACATCGATGAATATAGAGATTCCTCGAAAGCAAAAAATTACTTCGATGCTATTCATAAAATAGTAAAAAGGAATTGGAGCATAATGGAAATTTGCGGAGGACAGACTCATTCGATTGTTAAATACGGCATAGATGAACTGCTTCCAAAAAACATTACCCTTATTCACGGTCCGGGTTGCCCTGTCTGCGTTACGCCTGTTGAGAAAATCGATAAAGCAATTGAAATAGCTTCGGCGCCGGAAGTAATATTTTGTTCGTTTGGTGATATGCTTAGAGTTCCGGGTACGCATTCCGATTTATTAAAAGTGAAAGCAAACGGCAATGATGTTAGAATTGTATATTCACCCGTCGATTCAGTAAATATTGCAAAACAAAATCCCGATAAACAAATTGTTTTCTTTGCAGTTGGTTTCGAAACCACTGCTCCGGCAAATGCACAGGCGGTTTATCTTGCGTATAAAGAAAACATAAATAATTTTTCCGTTCTTGTTTCTCACGTTCTTGTTCCGCCCGCAATAAAAGCAATCCTTGATGCAAAAAAAAATCGCGTTCAGGGACTTCTCGCTGCCGGACACGTTTGTGCAGTAATGGGGTATAAAGAATATGAATCTATCGCCCGGAATTATCATCTTCCTATAATAGTAACGGGTTTTGAGCCTCTCGATATTCTACAGGGAATTTATATGTGCATCAACCAACTTGAAAACGTAACTTGCAATGTTGAAAATCAATATTCACGTGTTGTTTCAAGAGAAGGGAATCCGAATGCACAAAAAATTATGAACGAAGTATTCGAAACGTCAGATACAAAATGGAGGGGAATCGGAAATATAAAACAAAGCGGACTGAAATTAAAAGATAAATATAAAAAGTTTGATGCAGAATTAATATTTGGAGTCATCGATTATACAGTTGAAGAATCAACAGAATGCATAAGCGGAATAATACTTCAGGGAATAAAGAAGCCTATGGATTGTCCGGCATTCGGAACTATATGCACGCCCGAACATCCGCTCGGTGCAACAATGGTTTCATCCGAAGGCGCCTGCTCCGCATATTATTTGTACAAAGAAAAAAATTAAAGTACCAATTTTGTCATTCCCGCGAATGCGGGAATCCAGTAGTAACATAAGTTTTTGATTAACACTTTATTTATCATGACTGACAAAAAAAACATTACCGACAACCTTTCTTGCCCTCTCCCCATCAGCGATTACGATGTAATCACTATGGCTCACGGCGGTGGCGGAAAAATTATGAACAACCTAATCGAAAAAATGTTTATGCATNNCTTATGTAGTTAATCCCCTTTTCTTTCCCGGCGGAAACATCGGCGAGCTTGCAGTCTATGGTACAGTAAACGACCTCTCTATGTGCGGAGCGAAGCCGTTGTATTTAAGTGTTGGTTTAATAATCGAAGAAGGGTTTCCCGTTAAAGAACTTGAAAAAATAATTTACTCGATTAAACAAGCTTGTGAATTATGCGGCGTTAAAGTAATAACAGGCGATACTAAAGTTGTCGAAAAAAATAAGGGTGACGGAATTTTTATCAATACCGCAGGAATCGGAATAGTAAAAAATAATATTAATATTTCACCTTCACAGGTAGAAACGGGCGACATTATTTTATTAAGCGGTGACATTGGTCGCCACGGAATTGCAATTATGGCTTCCCGCGAGAATCTCGAATTCGAAACCACGATAAAAAGTGATTGCGCGCCTTTAAATAAAATCGTCCAAAAATTAATCGAAGAAAAAATTGAAATTCATTGTCTGCGTGATTTAACACGCGGCGGTCTCAGCAGTGCATTAAATGAAATTGCATCGCAGGCAAAAATCGAAATTGAAATTGAAGAAAATTCGATTAAAGTTCTTGAAGAAGTAAAAGGTGTTTGCGAAATTCTCGGTTTCGACCCTTTGTATGTTGCTAACGAAGGAAGATTCATTGCATTTGTAAAAAAAGAAGATGCCGAAAGAGCACTTAATATAATGCATTCAGATGAAGTCAGCAATAATGCAACAATAATCGGTGAAGTGAAATCGAAAAGACAAAACGGTCTCGTCACAATAAAAAGTATTATCGGAGCAACCCGCATTCTCGATATGCTCAGCGGCGAACAGCTCCCGCGAATTTGTTAAAGTTTCAAAAACCTGTACCGCAACATTTTTGTTGTGGTATTATTACTGCCAATACTTTTTGTGTTCTTTGCGTTTAAATTCCTTTCAATCTTTTATTTTTTATTTTTATAAGGAATCATAACCATTTTTCAAGATTGCCTCTTATACCATTACTTTGTATATTATAAAAAATTGTCACCCGAGATGCTTGGACTCATTCCATCATACACTTATGATTTTGAGCAATTATGGTCTTTATTAATCAATCGGAATAAATGGTTAATTAATTTAAGATACTACATTTCGATTGCGTTCGCATCTTTCATAGTCCTCGCAAAATATATTTTAAAATTAAATTTCAGTCATCAGCAATTCAATGCCCTTATAATAATAGCAGTTTGCATATTTTTATATAATATATTTTTTCACTTTCTCATTAATACTAATTTAATTAAAAATGATGTCGACCATTTCAACCCGATGCACGTTTCCCTGATTCAGATTTTAACAGACCAGTTAACTCTCAGTGTTCTTACATATTATACAGGCGGAATAGAAAGTCCGTTTTATATTTTCTTTATCTTCCAGATGATAATCGGCAGTCTTATGCTTTCCGGTTTTGTTATATACACAATCGCAGGACTCACCGTTATATGTTTTTATATAGCTTCTTTTCTGGAATATTTTTCCGTTGTTCCCCATCACAACTTTGCATTTTTATTTAAAAATCCGATTTATAATAATCTCGATTACATTTTAATCTTTGCTACATCATTCGGAATAACAATGGTCGTCAGCGTATTCATTGCAAACTCGATTGCGCGTTCACATTATATCCGCGGACAGGATTTAAAAACTTCTTTTGATAAACTCAGACAGGCAGATATGGTTAAGCAGAAATATACAATGGGAATTGTTCACGAAATAAAATCTCCCCTGTCTTCCGCAATATCTTTTCTTGACCTCGTAATAGAAGGTTACACAGGTCAGATAAATCCTCAGTCGCAGGAAAAACTTGTGAGAGCAAGGGCACGGACAAATGAAGCAATCCATATCATTAACGATGTTCTGAATATTACAAAGTTACGTTTGCTCGGTGATATTAAAAAAGAAACTATTGATTTGAATGAATTAATTTCAAAAATCATTTCACGCCGAAAAGTACAGGCAGACTATTTAAGGATTGGAATTAATTTTTATGACCTCAGCAACTGCAAGGGAATTATAAAAGGTGATTATGCCTTGCTTGAACTTGCATTTTCAAATCTAATCGGGAATGCAATTAAGTATACCAACTTCGGAGGAACGATAGAAGTTGTAATCGAAGATGCAAGAAATGAAGATTCGGTTAAAGTAGAAGTTTGTGACAACGGAATCGGGATTCCCGATGGTGATAAAGACAAAATATTTAAAGAGTTCTTCAGAGCTTCGAATGTTAAACACCAGAATTACGAAGGCACAGGTTTAGGACTTTCCGTTGTCAAGCAAATCATTGAACAGCACGGAGGTGAAATCACATTCCAGAGCCCTTCGCGGCTTGCAAATGAATCCGGAAAAGGCACTTGTTTTAAAATTTATTTTAAAAAAGAATAAATAATTTTTATAATATCTATGAAAAAAGTCAGAAGTATTCAATACTATTTAATAAAGTACTTCGCAATCGCTATACTGACACCAACGATTATTTTGAGCATTATCGGCACAAAGATAATTTATAACCAGGTGCTAAACCGTGCCGAAATGAAAACTTTATCCGACCTGAATTCCGCAAGAGAAATTTACAGGAATAAAATCTCTATGATTGAGAGCGTGGTTCGTCTTACCGCTTCGAGAAGTTTAATTGTCTCTGCTGTATTGGAAAAAAATGCCGATACATTGCAGACAGAATTAAATAAAACATTAAGTACAGAAAAACTCGATATATTCACGCTGGTGAACAGCAAAGGCGTCGTAATTTGCAGGGGAAGAAGTTCTTTAAATAAAGGCGATACGCTTCTGACGGATAAATTTATTAAACGTGCTCTGGAAACACAGCAAACAGTCTCGGGAACGGATATTGTAAGCTCAAAAGAACTGGAAAAAGAATCGTATGAACTTTCTGAGAATTCAACAATTAAAATTATTCCGACACCAAAATCTAAACAAAGAAATGATTCGGTCGAAACATCGGGAATGATGCTGATGTCGGCAGTTCCCGTTTTTGACAGAAATAAAATTTTAATAGGCGTTTTGATGGGCGGAATATTATTGAACAGAAATTATGATTTGCTGAATAAAATAAAAGAGGTCGTTCACGAAAAAGAAATTTATAAGGGACAGGAAATCGGAACGGAAACAATTTTCTATAAAGATTTAAGAATTACAACCAATGTAAAAAATTCTGACGGAAGTTATGCAATCGGCACACTCGTTTCGGAAGATGTATATAACAAAACTCTCGAGCAGGGCGAAAGATGGGTGGGAGATGCATTCGTAGTTAATGCGTGGTATGTCGGCGCCTATGACCCGATACAGGATATAGACGGAAATATAATCGGAATATTATACGTGGGACTTTTAAAACAACCGTTCAGTGATTTGCTTGCAAGTACTATACTTATTTTTCTCGGCATCGCTCTTATAGTTATTGTAATAATTTATTTCGTAGCAATAATTCTTTCAAACAGAATTACTTCCCCGCTCAGAAAGCTCGAAGAGATTGCAAACAGAATTACGAGCGGAGATTATAAATCGGAATTTACAATCAAGAAATCACCACGCGAAGTTGAACATCTTGCCGTTGCATTGAACCATATGACTAAAGAAATCGAAAGCGAAAAACGCGAACTCGAAGAATGGGCTGATAAAATGGAAGTGAAGGTGCAGGAGCGCACGAACGAATTGAAAAAAATTCACGGTCAGCTTTTCCGTTCGGAAAAACTCGCTTCGATTGGAAAACTCGCCGCCGGCGTCGCTCACGAAATAAATAATCCTCTGACGGGCGTTCTGACAAATTCAAGTCTTCTGCTCGAAGATATGCCCGAAGCAGACCCTATGAGAGGCGACGTGCAGGTGATTGTGAATGAAACAATTAGGTGCAGGGAAATTGTTAAACGTCTTCTCGATTTTGCAAGACAAACAAAACCGCAAAAAAGTCTGACGAATATAAATTCACTGATAGATAATATTGTCTTACTCGTCAGAAATCAGACATCGTTCAGAAATGTAAATATAGAAAGAGTTCTCGCTGAAAATATTCCCGAAATCATGGCAGATAAAGACCAGATACAACAGGTTTTTATCAACTTTATTTTAAACGCATCAGATGCAATGCCGAATGGCGGTAAAATAAATATTCAGACACGAGTTATCGGAAAAAATGATTACGTCGAAATAAAATTTGCAGATTCCGGAATAGGAATTTCCGAAGAAAATAAAAATAAAATTTTCGACCCGTTCTTTACTACAAAAGATAACGGCACCGGGCTCGGACTTTCAATCAGTTATGGAATAGTGGAACAGCACGGCGGTACAATTAATCTCGAAAGCGAAGTAGGAAAAGGAACAACATTTATAGTACAGCTGCCAATCAAAACAACAACAGAAGAATAATGAATGCGAATATATTAATAGTAGATGATGAATTGGTGATTTGTCAGAGCTGTGAGAAAATTTTTCTCAGGGCAGGACATAAAGTTACTTACACAACAAGCGGCAAGCAGGCTCTCAATTTACTTGAAGAACAAATCTTCGATGTTGTGTTCACTGATTTAAAAATGGCAGACATCGGCGGAATGGAAGTTTTGCAAACTGTAAAACAAAAATTTCCCGACACAATTGTTGTTGTAATTACAGGTTATGCAACTGTCGCTTCCGCAGTGGAAACTATGAGGTTCGGCGCATTCGATTATCTTCCAAAACCGTTCACTCCGGGTGAACTTCTCGGAGTGCTCAATAAAGCACTCGAGAAGAGAAATCTTATTAAAGTTACTAACGAAGAATTTAATTATACGGAAGTATCAGGATTTGAAGGAATTATCGGAAGAAGCCCGGGAATAGTTTCTGTTTATAATCTTATAAGAAAAGTTGCACCGACTGAAAGTACCGTTCTCATTCTTGGCGAAAGCGGAACGGGAAAAGATTTGACTGCAAAGGCAATCCACAACAGGAGCAAAAGGAAAAATAATGATTTCTTTGCAATCGACGTTTCAACTCTATCAAGTAATTTAATTGAAAGCGAATTATTCGGACANNTCAGATTGATTTTTGCGACTAACAAAAATTTAAGATTATTATCCGAAGAAGGTAAGTTCAGGGAAGATTTATATTATAGAATAAATGTGTTTCCGATTAAACTCCCTTCTTTAAGAGACAGGAAAGAAGATATTCCCGAACTTGTTATGCATTTTCTGAAAAAGTATTGTAAAAAAATTGACAGGAAAGTACCTTCAATCGAAATAGAAGCAATGGAAATGCTTCAAAATTATCATTGGCCCGGTAATATAAGGGAACTCGAACATATTATAGAACGCCTTACTATAATAGTGGAAGATACGGAAATTAAAGCAGTACATATTTCAACCGTTTTATTTAAAACCGAGACTTTTATAAATTCGGTGTTGCCCAAAAATATTTATGACCTCAACAACTTTAAAAAGCGTATTCGAGAAACTTCAATTCAGGAAATCGAAAAATTATTTGTTACAGAAGCATTATTGAGAAATGATTGGAATATTTCAAAAGCATCTCTCGATGTAAGCATGCAGCGCTCAAATTTTCAGGCGTTAATGAAAAAGTATGGGATAAAAAAACCTTCTTAAGAGCATCAAGTTTGTAAAGTAATAAAGTAATAAAGTTATAAAGTTAGTTTGTCATTCCCGAATGATCTTATCGGGAATCCCCATCCATAGTGCTTAAATCCTGCCAAATTCCGCACTTTTCTCCTGCATAAAAAAATATATATCTGCATAAATATTTATACACACCGGAAATACTCAAAAAACACCTTTAAACCGAATAGAAGCTATAATCAATTAATTTTAATTTTCATAACATATATTAATTTATGCACTTCTAAAATAAATCCTTATTTATAACCCAATAACAGCTTTTTAATATTTGGCACGGCTGTTGCAATACTATAAGCAAACAAAAAATAATAAGAAAATTTTAAAACATAAATTAAGAGGATAAAAAAATGATTACGGAAAAAATATTAGTAGTAGATGATGAATCAACAATTTGTGATAGTGTAAAGAAGATATTATCGAGAAAAGGTTTCTTAGTTGAAAATACATTAAATGCAAATGACGCAATGGATAAAATGAAGAATGAAAAATTTGACATTCTTATCACCGACCTTATGATGCCGGAAACCAGCGGAATGGAATTACTTGAAATGGTGAAAAAATATTATCCGGAAATCGATGTTTTAGTAATAACAGGATATGCTTCAATAGAAACTGCGGTTAAAGCTACAAAGCTCGGTGCCCTCGATTATATTCAAAAGCCATTCACACCTGATGAACTCACGGACAGAATTCAAAAAGCTGTTGAATTGAGACAAAGGAAATCCGCAATCGAACAAAAAATCGAAAAACCTAAAGAAGAAAAATCACCTAAAGATGATATAATCGACGTAGACATCCCTTTTAGCTCAAGGGAAGTTGAAAAAGCAACTTCCAAAGTATTCACGGAAAAACTTACACGTTCTGATGTAACATCACCTGCAAAACAATCAAACACTGCTTATTGCAGCACAGGTGCGAGAGAATGCAGAAGATTAGTTTTGACCGGTCTGGAATGCAAAGGTGAATGCCCGATTGTAAAGAAAGAAAAAGAAAGAGCAAAAGCTCCGAAAACAATTCGCAAAACCGCTGACCTTATAGATGTCGATATGCCATTTAATTTATCCGAAGTAGAAAGTTTAGTCGGAAGTGAATACCTTGATTGCCTTGACAGGGACTGGCCAAGAGCTGCTTTGTACGGAAAGAACACTGAAGCAAGACACCAGGTATTGGTAGTTGATGATGAACCAATAGTCTGCCACAGTTTAAGAAGAATTCTTTCAAAACAAAATTGCACCGTGGAAGAAGCATACGCGTCAAATGTTGCGGAACAAAAATTGAAAAACAAAAAATACGATATAATATTCTTAGACCTTAAGATGCCTGATAAAGACGGTATGGATGTGCTCTTATCGATTAAAACAAATTATCCTGAAACACCTGTCGTTATGATTACAGGTTTCGGCTCAATCGATAAAGCAATCGAAGCTACAAAACTCGGAGCTTATCAATTCATTCCAAAACCATTTACACCGGAAGAATTAAGAAGTGTCGCGAGGGAAATTCTTGCATAAGGCCTGAATTAAAAGATTTAATTACAAAAGCGAGTTGCAGAAAACTGCAACTCGCTTTTTTTGGTAATTCCCCCTTCTCCTTTCAGGTTGAGCGTTCTTTGTGAAATCCCGATTTATCGGGAAGAGGCTTTTTAGGGCAGGGGGTGAGGTTTTGTAAAAATTTTTCAAGCAATTGGATATAAAAATTTTAATTTCCCAATTATCTACCTCCAGAGATTATTTGAAAATGTCGTAACGTTGTTCTTGCTCAATTGCCACGAGCTTTAGCTCGTGGATGAATAAAATAAAAATGGGCTTTAGCCCATAATTAAAAAAGTTTTGGGCTAAAGCCAAATGCAACAATCCTCTTACCCACGACTTAAAAGTCGTGGCAATTGAGCGATCCCCCCTACTTCGAAAACTCAATATTATAATTCTGCCCGTAATAATTTAACATACCATCATATTGCCTCTGAATCCTCAAATCTATTTCCGATGTACATGCCGGACAATACGCTTTTCTGTTTTTCACATCATAATAAATCATATCGCCTTTTAAAATATTCTTACGACACGAACATATCGTATTATATCTTGCTATTATTTTTATCAATCCGAAATTTTTTATGTAATCCATATTATTATTTTTTAATTATAATAAAAATACNNATAGAGCTAACAGCATTGAGTTTATAAGGCTTGAGCCCATAGAGAGTAATAAAAGATGACTTTTGGTATTTGACAGTTTTACCACTTAAGAAAAGTGTATAATAAAATATGCACCTAAATATCTGTTAATTAATTATATAAGATATTCACTAAATTATTCATTTGATTTTAAAATTTATTTATATAGATTATAATATTATAAAAAGGTCTTATTATCTTAAATCATTCATGCTGTACTCAAAGTCCTGT
>PNBM01000304.1:0-7209 GCA_003135995.1 Ignavibacteriota bacterium
GTCCAGTTTGTACCATTATTTGTTGATAAATATACACCATTGTAGTAAGTTCCCGCAAAGATTTTAGTCCCGCTATATGCTAATGATTGCACATCTTTATTGCCCATTCCACTGGAGAATTGCACCCATTGAGCACTTACCGAACTTACTAAACTTGCAAAAACTAAAATTACTAATGTGTAAATTAACTTTTTCATAATGTTTTATATTTAATCCTATTTGAAATTTCCATTCCCCATTTTTTACATGTAACAAGTTTAAAATTATTTATTAAACCTCCTTCCCAATCCCTGCCTAAATCATATCAGGACGAGCTTTGGAAGGAAGAAATAGATATTCTTATTTTATCATCAACATTCGTTTTGTATCTACAAAATCTCCCGCTTGAATTCTTTTGTTTAATCAATGTTAATTCTAATAGATGTAATAATCAAGTGTAATTTATTTTAAGGATTATTCGGGTAAAAGGTAAAATGAAATATCAAATTTAAAATTTTCATGGCATAATATTTTCAGAAAAGACCACACCTCTTTTCCAACTTTAAAAAAGAAAGGATCGCCAAATTGTTCAGTCCACAAATTGACCCCCAGTTTATAAGAATAATTTACAAGAAAGCCAAATAGTCACAGTAATCAAATTTCATTACTATCATTTATTTATTTAGATTATTTCCTTAATTATTATTATCTTAGTGAAACTTAAAACTCTTACCATTATGTTAAACAACGACAAATTACTCAGAAGAATAAAAAAGATATTCAAGTATTTAAAAGAAAGATGGGGTATCACTCCATATAGAATAGCAGTTGAAGCGAACATTCCGCATTCGAGTCTAAAATATATGATGGACGANNGGAAGCTAAACCATTTACTTTCATTCGTTGATTTTCTTAACCGTAACAACGCGAAGATTTCTTTAACTGATTTATTAGATTTTGACAGTAAAAAGTCTTTGTCAGAAATTATGAACGACGAGAAAGCTGATTTCAGACCGGTACTTTATAGGAAAATAAATGCGTTGCCGACAAATGTTGTATCGGAGATTAAAAAGCCTGTAGACTCTAAGAAAGAATCAGAAATACTGGCTAATGATTTGACCGAAATCATTAAAGAACATCCTTTATTCAAAAACCATCGGATTTCTTTGGATATTCAAGTTAAAGATAAGAATTTTGGTTTTAAAAAGGATTTGAAATTTGAGAATGGGAGGGTAACAAAGTAAAAAATTTTAGTTAATGAATACAAAAGGGTATAAAAATTATATTTTTACATAAAATGCAATATTATAAAGATAATAGAAATTTAATACGTTCAGTAATTTTATCAATGTACTTTTGCGCTGACTTTGGATATTTACATTTACTAAGTTCGTATAAAGTGAAAGTATCACCATATTTTGTAATAATATGAAAAAATAAATCTTTCAACCAATAATCATTTATTGAATTATAAGAAGATAATAAATCCACGAGTGCATTTGCAACTCTTGATGTTCCAATCTTATCTAGAGCAATAAGTAAATCACACCTATACCACGTTGATCCTCTATTATATTTTGTTATACCCTTTCCTGCACCATAAAATCCTCCGCTTGGTTCATCTACAAGCCAATTAAAAATATTTACTATTTTTCTAACTGCCTTTTGACATCCTAAATTACCTAGACTTAAGGCAGCTAAGCGACGTATATCCCTGTCTGAATTAGATAAAAAATCTATTAATATATCTTCCGCTTGATGAGTTCCTATTTTTTCAATCTTATTTATAAGCTCAGAATAATTCTCGTTATTACAGCCTTTTTCAATTTCAACTTTGCATTGTAAGATGTCAATTTCCTCTTTTTCGTTCTTTAAATTATATTCGTTTGTTAATTCTTTTTCTATCAAATTAGTTTTATAGAAAGAGGACAGAAAATATTTAGCTCTAGAACTGATTTCTTTATCTTTGTCCTTCAACATTTTTTTCATTGCTTTCTCAACTGTTAATCTTGGTAAGTTATGTAAAGCAGAATAACTACATTCGTATGATGTATGGCAATATGCAGCAAAACATCCATAGTTTTTACGTTCTTTGACTCGAAATGCCATCAGAAGCGGCTCTAAAGCTAATATTGATTTTGTAGCTCCGAGACAAAAGATATTATCATTACTTAAAGGATTAGAGAAACGATTTATCGCTGTTTTAACTATTTCCTCACTTCGGTGTGTAGACTCGCCTATACATATTGCAGAAAGATGTTTTAATCTATCTAACATTAAAAGAATTAAACTATCAGGATCATCTACGAGATCGCATAGCATCGGTGCTACTTCTTCCCAAACTAAATTTTCCAAATAATAAGCTCCCTGTCCAGAAAGATATGTCTGTTCAAGAATTTGTATTATATCTTTTCCTGATTTATATTGCCGATACAGGAATTTCGCTGCGAAGAATTGTTGAAGAATTTGATGTGAGAAAGTAAAAGAATTTCTAAGTTCCTTAAGTATACCAATTGTTGTTAGACCTTGCAAATCTCTGCCAAATACATTAATGATATGATGTTGGTCGGAAATTCGTTCAAGAATTTTTAAAATGAATTTAAAATCGAATAATGTTTTTCTAAGTAGAACACAAGTATAACCCAATCGCTCAAGAAACAATAATGCAGATTCGCCTGATATACCATAGCGGGTAATTTCTTTAATACGAATTGAAACAAAGTATGAGAGAAGTTTAACAGAGTCCTGTGATTGTTCTTGGTACAAAGTTTTACTTAAAATAGATGCATAAAATGGATTTCTTAGCAAGTTCTTTGTGTTTGCTTTAAATGTTTTCAAATCGATAGAATTTTGTTTACTCTCGCTTTTTCTATTCATTAATTGAAATAATTGTTCATCATTGAGTTCTATGAGTTCTGCAATTTCTAATTGAGTCTGCAATATTTGTAATGAAGAACGAGATGTTAGAATGATATTAGCTAATGGTATAAGTTTACGAAGATGCCTAAGATCTGTATGAAATTCTGTAAAATATCGATCTTCAATCTCGTTCAAAGCATCAAGTAATAACACAACACGAGTATTTTTTAAAAGAGCTGTGATGTCTTCATAAGAGACTTGAGGAAGTCGTATTTTTATTTCATTTTTAATTAAATCGAAAAGATTATGTGTACCAATCTCTGATAAATTAATATAAACTGGAAACAATAATTCCAATTCAGATGACAATTGTGAACAGTATGCTGTTAGGAATTCCAATGCTGTTGTCTTGCCCATTCCTGCTTCACCAATAAGTAAATAAGTTTCGGCTGGTACAATTAGTTCAGTAATTTTTTTCTTCAAACACAAGTTATCTTTTGAGTTACTATCTGATAATAATTTTACCATTCTCATCAAAAAATCATTAAGCCAAACTGTATATTTTATTTCTGTAAGAACTTGATTGCAATACTTTCTAACTAAATTTCTAACAGAATTTATATTAAATGTTGTATGAAATCGTAGACATTCTTCAAAATCGACACGGGACGATAAATCTAAAGTACTAAGTAAACCATATTTTTTTTTTAATAAATTACCCCAATCTGTATTATCAAGCCAAACAACAAATTGAGAAATATCATAAATTAAAAGATTTACTCCGAACATTTGCCTAAATTTAATGGCCAGCTGCTCTTTATTTGCTCCAGAGATTTCTTGGGAAGTGCAAAATATAAAAGTGTTAATCTGAATATTTTCTCCAAGCTTTTCAAAATCTTGGGTAAGTTTTGATCGCCAGTTCTTTTGAGTAGAATATGCAAAACGTACTTCCTCGCCATATTTATTTTTTCCTTGTTTTCGAATAACAGCATCAGCACCACCATCTTGAGCACCACCCCGTACCTCGATCAGCTTATAACCAATCGAGAACATACAATCTGATGCGATGTGTTCGAATTCAAATCCACCAACAAGTTCTTGTAATGCCCAACGTGTATATTCTCTCATTTCTATCTTCCTGTATTTATCTTTTGCTTGACTAATTCACATTCATATGAATATATAAATATGAGATAAATTATTTTTATAATTGCTGTAAGAATAATTAAACAATTAAAAACTGATTTTTTTGTAAGTTAAGATTTTGTTGAAATGCTATTCTTAGTTCAACTAAACTTTTGGAATCTCTTAGAAATAATAGTTTAATGTATTTTTCTTCATTATTATAATATTTTCTCTCCGGTTTTTTTAATTCATTTGTATTTCCTAAACCATGTTCACTAAGAAATATTGTAAACCGTAGACCAATCAGATCCTTTAGAATATAAATATCTCCATTATAGTTATCCATTACCATAGATTTAATATAGATAAATTCATGTTCATTAAAATAGATATCTGTATTTTTGTCTTCTGCCGTTCGATACCAAGAAATATTAACAGGTTTAACATCGTTTGCTTTTTATTAATAATATTTGCAAATTTTCTAAAACATTATTCATAAATATAATACTGACGGTAAGAAAAAAATAATCTAATATTTAGTTATCTATTTATGCAAATAATAAATTGCAGATCCAAGAATAATTAATAATATAATCCAAAAACATAAAATGATGCTTGATTTATTAAAAATATAACTTAAATCTTTATTTAAATTTTCATCATTATTAAATATTCTTTCTATATCATTAGGATCTAATAAATCGTTATATCTTTCTTTTACTGAATTATATTGTACTTTCAATCTATTTACTTGTTGCCTTACTAAAAATAAGGAAACTACTAAATAAATAAAGGATATGATTAATAACGAATATGAAATAGTTGTAATATCTTTCGTAAATATATTTTCAAATTTATTTGCCGAAATAGAATTGAAAATAATAATTGTAATAAAAAAAGTTAAAAAGCCAATCACATTGCTCCTTAATTGCTGTGTTAAATCATCTACAATATTCGTTGCTTTTTGAGATAAATCATAAATAAATTCAGATATTTTATTTTTAACTTCAATATATTGTTTTACGTTTTCTTTTAAATATATATTAAAATTAGATTTAATAGAATCAAGAGTTCCTTTATTTAAATTAAAATTCGAATCAATATTAATTGAGATAATGCTACGGGCTAATTTAATTTTATCACTAATATTTCCTTCGTTATAAATCCATTTGTAAATATTATAGAAATCTTTTCCATCATCGCATAAGTCACTTATTTTTAAATCAAATAAGTGTTTTTTAAATCCTTCTATTGATATTATAATTCTATCTTCTTTCAATTCCGAAATATTAGCAATAAAAAATAATGAAACAACGTTTAATAACTTATTAAATAAATCATTCAAAAACTTATCAGAAATTTTGTCAGCAAGATTGAAATCATCTGGTAAAACAAAAAGCTCACTAGCATTTAAGAAATTGCATTCTTGATTCCTTTTATTTAATAAATCCTTTCTATTTATATCATTTTTAATTTCGGATTTGTTTATTGCCAATATTGTGCCAGTAAATAATTCAAAATTACCGCCTTCAATGTTTTCAATAAATAAACTGTTTATTCCCAGCATAGCCTTGCTAATTGTAAATAATAACGCAGTAATATCCTTTTGTTTTAATGAATTAATAAATGTATTTGATGAATATATAGATAATATCTTTTTTTCGTTAACATTATAATTTTTAATCAAGGTGAAATATAAAAATATTTTATTGTCAGTTTCGCAAACGAATTTAATTTTATCTAATCCAACAAAAAATTCCGTTAAATCCTTTGTATTATGATTAATAGAAGAATCTTGTAAACCATATGTACTAATACTTAATTTATACGAATCTCTACTACGGATAAACGCCATTAAACCGTTTAATTCTTCTTTATTTAATTCTTTAATAACATTTGAAGAAAGTTCAAAATTAAAACATTCGAAATCCTCACTTGATTTTACCAACTGATAAGAGTCAAAAAAGTAAGAACCAATAATATTTATTAAATCCATTTATTGTTTTTTGTCCTGATTTGAAAATATTCTATACGTTTCGTCATTGTCTGTTTTTATTTTTAAATATTTTTGTCCATCATTATCCTTTACCGCAATAATATCCCTTTCTATATCTGGATCATAATCTTTTACACTGATTTCAATATTGTGTTTTACCGGAAATATTTTATGTATTTTTCTAGCACTAATTTTATCTTTTATTATAATAAATTTAGTATCAATATTCTTTTTTTGGAAAATATCAATTATTTCGGTTTTTAATTTTACAATATCTATTGAAGGCTCTAATGGAACAAAGTCGCCAAACACTGTTTCATATAATTTGTCAATATTGAAGTGACTTTGTGTGTTATAGTATCCGATTAGATTATTATGTAACAGCATATGATCACGAGGAGATTTATCTTTAACTTTTCTAGAAATGAGATTTGAAATCGCATCATAAGATATTTCAGTATTATAATCATCTGTTTTTACTTTTAAAAGTTCTAGGAAATCTTGCCACCAATATTGTGAGATTGAAGCATTTGAGTCAGAAACAATAATATCTTCTATTTCATTTTTATTATTTAGTTTAAATAGGCATATTTTTAGTATTTTCTTTTTAAAAGGTAAACCAATATGCTTTCGCAAGTCAGTTTCATCAATAAATGCACTGTGTTCTATTTTCACTATGACATAATAATTAATACCTTCATATTTAAAATAAGATTGGATCAAGCTACCCTTCTGAATTTCAGTTATCTGTTTATGCTTTTCTTGAGCATTAAGTTCTTTTATTAAAAGTCTTTGGGCTATTCTTAAAACATTTTTTTCTTGATTCGATTGGTTTTTAATACTATCTTTTACGTTTGATATAACCTCTGTAGAATCACTATCTTCTTTATATTTTCTTATTATATCTTCCTTCAAAATACTCTGAATTAAATCATGAAGATAATCTCTATAATCTATTTCGTCAGGTGTTTTATCTGGGATAATAATTCTATTTTCTATTATATCAATATGATGTAGCGATGAGAAGTAAATACTAAAATTATCCATTATAATATATCTTTTTATTATTGGAAAATTATATCTATTATTGATAAAATAAACAATTTATTTATAATAATAAACAACAAATTGTAATTATCTTATAATTACATAATCAAGTACTTTCTGGTATAATATCTCTGTTAGCTAACATATTAACCCCAGAAAGGAGTCCAAAGCATGTATTCCCCAAAAATATCAGAAGAATTAAT
>PNBM01000304.1:7225-12392 GCA_003135995.1 Ignavibacteriota bacterium
CACAAACTGATGCAGAAGAACGAGCTGATGATGTAGATAATATAGAAGATGCTGAATACATCAATACTGATACAGATAATACAGAACATTACTACAGTGATATGGAGATAGAATTAAGAGAATCCAACGTACCTGAAGATGAAATCCCAGAATATATACGAGAACTACAAACACCAGTACAAGCTTTAATCCCGGACTATTTCCTAAGTGAAATTAATTTAATTTAATAATTATGAATAAATATATTTTACGAATTCCATATTCGTTTATGCGTTACGGTTCGTATTCTTGTACAGTTTACGCCAATTCATTCGAAGAAGCCGAAGAAATGGCGGATGATTTTGGAAGTCACTATTCAGAAGATTACGACGATGATGAAAACGACGGCAACACTGAATTTGATTACTCAGAAACAGAAGCGGAAATTGAAGAAGAAGACGTTGACCCTCCATTTGAAGTTGACGGCGATTCTAAGACATCCGAAAAAATCCCAGACTATTTCTTAAGTGAAATAAATTTAATTTAATTAATATGAATCAATATTATGTAAAAATAAGTTATTCATGCAGAGCACATGGAGAATTTTCCGGATATGTTTACGCCAACAGCCGAGAAGAGGCTCAAGAGTTAATATACGATCACGAAAACATTCGAGAACAAGACCATGAAGAAACTGATTTTGAAGATTATAGCTATTCTGAAGATGAGGCATGTATAGATTTACAAGAATCAAATGTAACACCACCACCCGGCTATAATAATAATGCTTCTTCCAGTTTAACACTACCATCATATTTTCTCGCGGAAATCAATTCGCTATAAAAGATTTTTTAGCAATCCCAATTAATTAATTATCCTATTAACCAATTAAAAACAAAAGAAAGGAATCCATCACCATGGTATGGAACACAGAAAATTCGTCAGCTCGAACAGAAACAAAAAATTATTGTAAATGCAATTCACAGCAAATCGACATCACNNAAACAAGGGGGAACACCTGATTATGGAGGTACTGGGTGTTCCTCCTTCGTATTTTAAAACAGTTAAATAAAAAAATATATGGAAGGCAATAGTCTAAATAGTTCAAACAGATTAAATCCACCCGGCATTAATCAGAGCTTCTTTGAAAGGATGAACGAAACCGGAGGTAATACCAATCTCAAATTGTTCAATGATTCAATGAAGAAAATTATTACGAAAGAAATTAAACTGAAGGAATTTAATGACAGGATGGTTAATACAAGACAGGAAAAAGTTATAATCAAGGAAATCCTGCTTGAATCGGAAGTCGACCTCGTCCAATCTCTTAAACAGCTAAAAAAAGTTTTTCAGGAGGAATTAAAATCAGTAGTCGAGAAAGTTAATGATTTGTATAATTCAGAATTACTTAAACTTCAACAACTTTACAAAGAAAAAGCTGTCGGCAGCAGGCTAATTGACATCGTAAAAACGATATCCAAAAGTGGCTGGTACTTACTTATGAAAGACAACTCAGTAAACGCGTATAAATATTATTCTCCGATGTATGATGTTATTTTAGGATATGACAAAAAAGGTATTATAAAGGAATATGAGGTGCCCGTTTGTAGTCTTCGTTCCATCTACGTAAATATTTTACATCCAATCGTGACTATAGGAACAATTAAAATTTCTTCTGAAGGCCACCATCCGAATGTTGATACTAAAAATTTCGGCGTTGCTTGCGTTGGTACTTTTGAAGGACGAGAAATACCTCTTGATGATTCTCAAAAATTACTTGAATTACTAAACGAAATTTCAGCGTGTTATGAAGTTATCCATCTTGAATCTTGTTATTACACTCCAACGATTAACTCTACAACCAGAAAGGACACAGACCAATGGAAGGCAGCGTAACCTCATCACTTATAACAGAAATAAACAACCGACAGAATTCTATTGTGGAAGATTTTTCTCAGAGTACAGCCATTGTAGTTGGGTTGGGCGGAATCGGAAATTGGATAGCTGTCGATTTGGCGTTATTGGGCTGTGGTACATTAATCCTATTTGACCCTGATAAAATAGAGCCATCGAATCTCAACCGAACTTTATTTAAGCTCTCTCACATCGGGCAATATAAAACCAAAGCTGTTAAGGAATTAATAATGGAACGCAGACGCGAGGTACTTGTAATTACCTACGAAGAATATTTTTCAGTAGATGATTTAAAAAAATTAAACGGGACAAACTACATTTTTGATTGTTCAGACACCACGAAATTAAAAGATTCTCTCGCGTTAAGTAAAGAAAAGAAAAATGATTTCGTCTTCCCGAGCTATATAAAATTAGGTTATGACGGGCTGGAAGGAACTATCAGCGTCAATGATTTCATATCAGGCCGTTGGGGTGAAGACAATTGTTATACTGTCGTTCCCAGTTTCTTTGGAACGCCACAATTACTTAGTGCTATTGGAATTATAGAAATGCTCCTGGTTAAAAAGCCAATCAACAGAACGGTAAACTTAAATGTAAAATCAATTTTAAATCTTATTTCTTAAATAAATGAAGACAAAAGAACAATCCGACAAAACCGAAAAAGTAATTACAAAAGGAAAAGTAATCGAAGCTAAATTCTCTGAACAAAAGAAGGAAGCGTGGGAATCTGGAATTAAGATACTAAAGCAAATGGAGGTTATTGTGCCACTCAAGTTACTACTCATTTGTAATCAAATCGCCGGTAAAATAAAAGATGAGAGTGAATTCTCAATTGTAACCAATATTGCTGAGCGAGATGATGAAACACTTTTCCTTTCTGAAGAATTTTATATACCAAAACAAATAGTGGCTCATGCCTCAATTGATTATCTGCCTGATGAGAAAGATTCGGGCTTTAAAGTAGTGATACATCGTCACCCAAATGGGATGGATAGCTTCTCAGGCACCGACCAAACATTCATCAATCAAAACTTTGAGCTAAGTTTACTTTACACGAAAAAAGATGGAATTATCCACGGGATATATAATTTGAGGTATAATGACTTCTTAATCCAAATCCCTTGCACCATAATAATAGACTATGGGCTTGAAGAAGTTGATATTAGCAATATAAAATATCCCGAACCCTTGATGATAATCGATAAACCGAAGAACCTAAAATCCAGACGTTCGATTAATTTAAATTCTTTAGAAGCTCCATCCGAATGGAACACAGAAAGAAAAGACGTGACACGCGATAAAAGATTAACTGAAGAAAATCTCGATTATGATTTAATGAAACGATTCATGCTGGAAGAAGTATCTGAACAGTTACACGAGCTTGAGTACAGAGTTGGTATGCTTGAAGAAGAAACTATATTCAGTGGCTCTAGCTCTGGTTCTAACTTCAATTCGTTCAGGGAAGGTCTATTTTAAAATCACAGAATTTTCAAATCTAAAATTAAAGCCTATGAAGAAACCTAAAATCACAAAAGAAACAAAGGATGTGCTATTAGAGTTAGGTATCGAGCTGTTGAAAGCATTGAAGCAAATAAACGAAAGAGATAAACTAAAATTACCTCGTAAACCTAAACCACGGAAAGGAGATAAATCAAATGTTAATAGCACCAATAGTTCTTAAAGAACTGGGAAAGAAAATAATCCTGCTCACATTACAAATTCTACTGGCTGAATTTATTAACAGGAAAGTGAAGGAAAGAAAAAAATGAATAACACAGCCAACAAACTAAATGACATCACCGAAATATCCGCGAACGACGGACTGCAACTTCTTGATAAAACCGAGACAGTATTCACCAATGAAGAGCGAGCAAAGCTCACAGAGTTAATTGATGAAATCTTTCCGGATGATATTGAGCAAGGTGAATTTGTTACCTCAGACGACCCACAGGTGCTATTCGCTAAGTTCCTCTGGAGAATAAAATATCTTGAAGATGAAATCGGTCAGTATAAGTCAACGGCTGAAAAGCTGATGCAGGAAATCGAAAACTGGTTTAAGTCGAAGAACAAGCAGAAACAGTCTCAAATCGATTTCTTGTCAGGCAGGATGGAAGAGTACCTAAGAACGAGAGAAATTAAGTCTATGTCATTGCCGGCAGGGATTGTGGGGCTTCGCCGGCAACCAGATAAGGTAGAAGTAACCAACGCAGAACTCTTTTATGAAAAAGCGGATGCAAATTTAATTCGGAAAATACCTGAGACACAAGAACCGGATATCCCGAAAATTAAGCAACAGATAAAACAAACAGGTGAAGTTCCGGATGGAGTTGATGTTGTCAGTCAAGAATCTAAATTTTATTACAAACTAAATTGAAAGGAGGTTTTTAATAATGAGCAATAACAACGGCAACAAACCTAAGCTTGAGCTTGCTTATAACGTACCTACAAAAATCAAACTCTTACAATCAGAATTCCAAACCGGAAAAAGTTCTGTAGGTCAGTGGTTTAGATACACAGTTGAATCAAACGGCACAGAGTTCAGTTTCTTTGCGCCCGAATCAGNNGCGAATAAACTCAAGAAATTTTCTGAAATCATGGTTACGAAAAAAGTTAGTGTGAATGGAAAAAAGTCTACAACGGATTATCAGGTTGAAATTGTATCGAATGGTAATGCCGGGCACAATGATTCTGATAATACAAATGATAGTGTCAGCGAAGAGTATAATATGATGCTCCAGTCTATGCGGGAGGCCCAGTTAATCAAATCCGAACTGGGTGAAGCAATTGATGAAAATAAAATCGGAGTTGCGCTCTTCATTCAGAAGTGCAGGTCTTGAATATTTGATTAAGGAGGCGTAAAAGTCTCCTTAATCCTATTAATAGCAAAAAAAACGCACGGAATAAAAAAATGAGTAAAAAAAACCGTCAATTTCAATTAACAGCATTAAAAATATTAAACTTAGNNAAAGCTTCAATGATGTACTTTGGTGAAGTCCCATGGCACGGACTCGGAACTAAGTTAGATGGTCCGGCTACATCAGCCGAAGCGATTACATCGGCAAATCTTAATTGGAAAGTTGAAAAACAGCAATTGTATTTGAAAGATAATTCAATCGTCAAGGACACTTTCTCAACAATCCGTTTAGATGATAAAGGAAAACCAGTAGTTTTGGGTGTAGTCGGAAAAAATTATACAGTACTTCAAAATGAAGAAGCTTTTGAATTCTTCGATTCAATCGTCGGTGAAAAGAAAGCGATATATCACACTGCCGGA
>PNBM01000193.1 GCA_003135995.1 Ignavibacteriota bacterium
GCTTCTTCAACTGTGATAACGCCGTCTTTTCCGACTTTTTCCATAGCAGATGCGATTAGCTGACCGATTGTTGGGTCATTGTTAGCTGAAATTGTACCAACCTGTGCTATTTCTTTATTTTCTTTAATAGGGGATGAAAGTTCTTTTAGTCCTTTTACCAGTTCTTCAACTGCTATATCAATTCCGCGTTTTAAATCCATTGGATTNNCTGTAACACCATCTTTAGTAACTGTAGGAGCTCCGAATTTTTTGTCTATAACTACATTTCTTCCTTTTGGTCCTAAAGTCACTTTAACGGCGTTAGCAAGTTTATCTACGCCTCTGAGCAAGGCGGTTCTTGCTTCTGTTTCGAAATTTATTAGTTTTGATGCCATTTTTAATATTTCTCCTTATTTAATTTAAAATTAATTTATATAATTGCGTAAACATCTGATTCTCTCATAATCAAATATTCATTTCCATCAAATGTGACTTCCGTTCCTGAATATTTTCCATACAATACTTTGTCTCCGACTTTTAATTCCAATTTTACAAACGTACCTGTATCTGTGATTCTGCCCTGTCCGACTGCTACAACTTCACCTTGCATCGGTTTTTCTTTTGCAGTATCGGGAATAATAATCCCACCTGCTGTTTTTTCTTCTGCAGCTNNAATTCCCGAAGCTGTTTTTTCTTCAGCTTCAGATGGTTTTACGACTATCCTGTCTGCTAAAGGTTTGATTTTCATAATTTTTACCTTTCGTTTAATTTGTTAAAAAATAATAGTTTATTTATATATATTAGCACTCGCTTTAGCGTAGTGCTAAAATAATATATCTAAATCGAGAAATCAAGGAAAAATGTTATATTTTTTAGAATTCTGTAGAAAATATAAAATTAAGCTCTTTTTGATAGTTTTATTGCCCGAATTTATAATAGATTAAAATTGAATAGATAATTCTATCTGCTATATATATAATAACAATAGTTAGCTCTAATTAAATCCGGATATATGAATAAATGTTGTAAATCAGGAATAAATTATAGGTATGATATTAAGGAAATAAGATTGAATTATTTGATTCATGAAAATTCAAACTTTTTAATGTTCTAACTTAATAAATTTAAATCCAATATTTGTATAGAATCAGCTGATTCATTTTCAGTGGCTTTTTGATTATAGATATAAATTACTTTGCATCCGTTATCAATATTTCCGTTATTTTTCAATAATGATTTTATGAAATCTATTCTTTTAGAGTTGTCTATATTATTTATAATCATCACAGGTTTTACACCCCATATTACTGAACAACGGCTTAAAATTTCTTTATCTGACGTTACCGCAATTATTTGTGACTGGCATCGGAAGCTCGAAAGAAGAAGCGGAGAGAGACCGGTGTTTGTAAATGTAACGATAACTTTTGCATTTATTTTGCCTGCTATATCAGTCGTTGCATTGCAAATTGCCTCCAATGAATTTTCATTACCTGTTTCGTATCTGTTTGATTTGTAAAAAGCAGGTCGTTTTATTTCTTCCGTTTTAAGAATAATCTTACTCATCATATCTACAGTTTGTACCGGATATTGACCGGTAGAAGTTTCACCGGAAAGCATTACACAATCTGTTCCATCAAGAATCGCATTTGCAACATCAGATGCTTCTGCCCTTGTAGGTATGGGACTTGAAATCATAGATTCAAGCATTTGTGTTGCAGTTATTACTGGTTTTAAATTATGATTACATTTTTTAATTATTTTCTTTTGAATTATCGGCACTTCTTCAGGGGAAATTTCAATTCCCATATCTCCGCGCGCAACCATTACCATATCCGATTCCCTTATGATTTCATCAAGAAATTTTACTGCTTCCGGTCTTTCTATTTTTGCAATCACGGGAACTTTAGATTTTTTAGACTTGATAACGTTTTTTAATTCTTTTATATCCTCGGGACTTCTTACAAAACTTAATGCAACCATATCAACATTATTTTGAATTCCAAATTCCAAATCCTGTAAATCCTTTTCGGTCAATGGCGGCAGTGTCAGTTTAGTTGAAGGCAGATTCATTCCTTTTCGCTCAAGCAACAATCCGCCTTTGATTATAGTGCAAAGAGCAACAGAATTATTTTTATCAATTGATTTTACCTTTAGCCTGATTTTTCCATCATCGATTAAAATCAATTCACCCTCATGCAGGTCGTTTAAGAGATTCTGATAATTTGTCGAAATGATTTCTTCATTTCCTGCAACCGGTTTTGTGGTTATATAAATTTCTTTATCTTCTTTTAAAATTATTTTACCGGTAATAAGTTTTCCGATTCTGATTTTTGGTCCCGATAAATCCTGTAAAATAGAAATAAAAGAATTTGTTATTTTCGCAGCTTCACGTATATTTTTAATATATTGTCCGTGAGTTGTATAATCACCGTGTGAGAAATTCAAACGGGCACAGTCCATACCGGCTTTTATCAATTCAACAAGAACTTCTGTCGAACCTGTTGCCGGACCTATTGTGCAAATAATTTTTGTCTTTTTGAATATCAAATCTTTTTTATTAATGTTAATTTAATCGCTGATTATAATGATTTCACCGATGACACTGATTTTTATTAACTATTATTGTACCTTAACATTCATGTTGAGAAATAATTTTTTAAATTCAACCCACGACTTTAGTCATGGGAGAAGTAATCTCAATACATTTAACCGTTTCAACGGTTTTTTATTCAAATAACAATTTTAACAAAATATATAACACTTTAATTTAAAGAAAGTATATTACAAATGAAAAATCTCAAAGGAAAAACTGTCTTTATCACCGGCGCCTCGAGCGGATTTGGAAAAGCAACTGCATATAAATTTGCAGAGCATGGATGTAACCTGATTTTATGTGCAAGAAGATTCGATAAATTAAAAAAAATTGAACAGGACATAAAGAAAAAATTTAAAATAAAAATATTAGCTTTCGAACTCGATGTCCGTAAACAAAAGGATGTAAAAAATAAAATAGCAAAATTTTCCACAGAATGGAAAAAAATAGACATTCTTATCAACAATGCCGGTCTATCACGCGGATTAAACAAAATTCAGGATGGTGTTTTGCTCGATTGGGAAGAAATGATTGACACAAATGTGAAAGGATTACTGTATGTATCGAAGGAAATTATTCCTTTGATGTTGAAAAATAATTCGGGGCATATTATAAACATAGGCTCGATTGCCGGGCATGAAGTTTATCCTGCAGGAAATGTATATTGTGCAAGCAAATTCGCTGTCGATGCCATTACGAAAGGAATGCGGATGGATTTAATAGAAACGCCGATTAGAATTTCAACTGTCGACCCGGGATTAGCGGAAACCGAATTCAGTCTTGTTAGATTCAGGGGTGATAAAAAAAGAGCCGACTCGGTTTACAAAGATATTAAGCCTTTATCAGCAGAAGATGTTGCCGAGTTAATCGAGTTTATTGCTACACGCGACGACCATATCGTAATTGCAGAAGCGATAATTTTTCCGCAAATCCAGGCAAGCGCTATGTTAGTTAATAGAAATAAAGTCTAATTACTGAAGTTAATGATTTTTAAGTTGCAAAATTCTGAATGCTGAATTCTGAATAAAGTGCCGATAAAAAATCAGTTCTTTTCATATTTATCAGAAAAATCAGTATTAAAATGATTTTAGTTATAAAAAAATTTTTTCCTACCTAAAAAAAACGTTCCCAAAGAAGACTTTGGGAACGATAATAAAATCTAAATTCTACTAATTATTGTTTTCTATCTCTTCGCTCTTAATTTAACATCTAACATTTAACATTTGTCACTTGATAGAAGTTATATCATTATAAATCACAAAAAGCATTAATGCCAGCAAAATAATAAACCCAATATTCTGCAAAGCTATTTGAACTTTATAAGATACCGGTCTTTTCGTAATTGCTTCATATAAAAGTATCATAAAATGTCCGCCATCGAGCGCAGGGAAGGGAAGTATATTAATTATTGCAAGTGACATAGAAAGCAATGCAAGAAAACCTATAAACGTGAAAAATCCACCCTCAGCAGATTGTGCAGATGCCTGTGCTATTTTAACAGGTCCGCCGATTGCCTTTTTAAATGGGATATCACCTTTTATTACTTTGGCAATCGATTTAAAAAATACTTCGATGCCATAATAATATAAATCATAAAATGCTTTTGGTACCGCAGTAAAGACATTGTAAGAAATAATTTTCACGGGTCCTTCATATTTAGCCGTCACTTCAATTCCAATGGTCGAATCTGCTCCGGGGGTAACCATTGCAGACATCGGGTGTCCGTCTCTAAGCCATTCCATATTACATTCTTTATTCGCATTGTACTTAATCAAATCAATAAGCTTTTGAGAATGTAAAATATTTTCGCCGGCAAATTTTGTTATAATATCCCCTTTTACCAATCCGCATTTTTCAGCAGGTTTACCGCTTACAACGCTGTTTATCAATGGCACCACTTTTTCAGGATAGATACCAAGATTTTTGTCGGTAAGTATGTTTAAACGCTCTTTCGGGATTGTTATAATAATTTCTTTTGAATCACGTAATATATTAAAATTCAGAGTTTCGCCCAACTTATCGAGGTAAACCTGGTTTTGTATATCGTCCCAGGAATTTATTTTGGTATTATTTATTTCTTCAATTTTATCATTTTCTTTTAATCCGAATTCCATCGCAACAGAATTTTTGCTTACATAACCGATAGTTGTAGTTTCGGTTAAAGTTTTTCCTTTTACTAAATTCAGCGTGTAAAATATCAAAAATGCAAGTACTACATTCATAATTACACCTGCTGTAATAACAATCATTCTTTTCCAAACAGGCTTAGACCTGTATTCCCAGGGTTTCGGTTCGGCATTTAAAAATTCTTTGTCCATGCTTTCGTCTATCATTCCGGCAATTTTAACATATCCGCCGATAGGTAAGGTACAAATTCTGTAATCTGTATAGCCTTCAAGGTCAAAATCTTTAGGTAATTTTCCAAAAGTGAAGCGGTTTTTCTTATTAAAACCTAATACCCTGTTGCCAATTCCAAGTGAAAATACATCTGCCCGCATTCCGCACAAACGCGCTGCCATAAAATGTCCGAATTCGTGTATGAATACCAATATTCCGATTACAATAAGAAAGTAAAATATTGTGTTTATTAATTCCATTTAAATAATATGTTTATCCTACTAATATAAAAAATTTATTTGATTAAATCTTGCTTAAAATTTCATTCCTTGTTTGTCTGTCTATTTCGGTTATATCATCTATATTAAACTCATTTTGGTTCTTATGCGATTCAACGATATGTCTGATTAAGTTCGGTATTTCCAAAAATTTAATTTTTCCTTTAAGAAAAAGTTCTACGGCAATTTCGTTGGATGCATTTAATACTACGGGATAAGTACCTCCTTGTTTCAGTACATCGAATGCTATTTTCAGGCATTCGAATTTTTCAAGGTCGGGCTCTTCGAATGTCAGGCTATTATTTTTTGATAAATCCAGTTTGGGAAAATCCGAAGTTACTCTGTCGGGGTACGTTATTGCATATTGAATCGGAATTCTCATATCCGGATTTCCAAGCTGAGCTTTTATCGAACCGTCTTTGAATTCTACCATCGAATGAATAATGGATTGCGGATGAATTACTACTTTTATTTTTTCAGCATCAATCCTGAAAAGCCATTTAGCTTCTATAACCTCGAGTCCTTTGTTCATCATTGTAGCGGAGTCGATAGTAATTTTATTACCCATTCTCCAGTTAGGATGGTTCAGAGCATCTTCGATTGTGGAATTTTTAATTTCTTCAAATGTCTTATTCCTGAACGGACCTCCCGAGCCTGTTAATATAATTTTGTTTATTGATTCCGTTTTTTCTCCTGCTAAACACTGAAGAATTGCCGAATGCTCACTGTCGATAGGTATCAATGTTGTATCATATTCTTCCAATAAATCGTTAATAATCTTTCCCGCAACTACGAGCGTTTCTTTGTTTGCCAGGGCAATTTTTTTCCCTGATTTTATTGCTTCGATTGTTGGAATAAGACCTGAAAATCCGACTGTAGCATTGACTAGTAAATCGTAATCATTCCATTTTATCATTTCGATAAGATCATCGGTATCGTCATGAATTTTAAGATTGGGAAAATTAAATTTGGATTTGAATTCTTCCGATTTATTTTTATTGAGTATAAAAACTTTTTTGGGCTTAAACTCGTTAATTTGCTCTGCTAATAAATCTATATTAAAATTTGTCGACAGAAAATTAATTTCTATTTTATATCCGTTCGCATTGAGATTTCTTACAACATTCAAAGTATTTCTTCCGATTGAACCGGTTGAACCAAGAATGCCAATATTTTTGTTTTTATAATTCAAATGAATATATCCATTAATAATTTAATCATGTTCTGCAAAACTCATATCATATATAAAGAAAAGACAGGCTTAATACCTGTCTTTTATAATCCAAGTTGTGTTACGACTGTTTAATTAAGATATTGATTTATTTTATCGGTTAAATATTTCTTATCTTTCGAGCCAACAATTGTTTCAACTATTTTACCGCTTTTATCAATAATAAACGAAGTCGGAACAGCCTGCATATCGTTGCCGCTGGCGGCTTTGAATGCATTAACGATGTTATCATTTCCCTGGACGATAGTATAAGAAACCGGGATTGCTTTTAAAATATTTTCTATCTTCGGAATATCGTTGCCTTCTGCAACACACATTCCTATCATTTTAAAATCCTTATTTTTTAAATCTTCACTCAGAGTTGAAAGGTCAGGCATTTCTTTCTTGCACGGTGCACACCATGTTGCCCAGAAATTCACCAGNNAGAAATTCACAAATAAAACTTTTCCTTTCAGGTCTTTTGTGGATTTTTCGACACCGTTCTCCGTCCAGCTGAACAAAGGAGCTATATTTTTTCCGGTCGAATTGTCAACAGACTTTAATACTGCTACTGAACTTTCAGTTTTAGTAGGGGTGGTTGTGGTTGTTTGTTTCTGGTCTTTGTTATCCGGTGCAGTTGTTTTTGTATCCGTATTCTTTTTTCCGCAGGATATTAAACTAACTGCAATCATAAATACAAAAATAAATTTCAGAAGCTTCATAATAATAATTTTTTAATAATTAATTAAGAAAAATTTTTAATAGGAAATAATTTATATAACCGAATTTTCGACATCGTATCCTTTGTTCTTTGCATATTTGTAAAGCTTTTGCCCGAGCAGTTTCCTTGCCCTATGAAGCCTGCTTCTTACAGTACCAATCGGACATTGAACAAAGTCTGCTATTTCTTCATAACTTAATCCTTCGAGGTCGCACAAAATAATTACGGTTTTAAAATCATCCTGAAGAGAATTCAAGGCTTGTGTTACGTTGTCATCAAGCAGGTTATTGAAGACTTTTTCCTGTAGATCCGTTGAATCTATTCTATCGGATTTAATATTTTCAAAGAAATTTTCAACTTCATCATAATCAACCTTATTCGGTGATTTCTGGTTTTTCCTGTAATTATTAATAAACAGATTTTTCATGATTCTGAACAACCATGCTTTACAGTTTGTTCCTTTCTCGAATTTATGAAAAAATCTGAATGCCCTTAGATAAGTCTCCTGTAAAAGGTCATCAGCGTCGAGTTGATTGCCTGTCATCTTGTAAGCATAATTGTGAAGAAGATTAATGTGTGGAAGGGCTTCTTTTTTGAATTCCTCCGACATTTGTTTAACTTCTTCATCACTTAAAAAACCTTCTTCCTCTTCATTGAATTCGTCTTCTAACAAATCATCTTCTTCACTATCTATAATATCTTTCTCTATTAAAGGTTCTTTTTTCGCTTTTACTTTCGCGTTATTTGTCGCTCTTTTTGCCATATTATTCAATCATATAAGCTACTTAATTCAAAAAAATTAATCAAGGAATGAATTTATATTCTTTAATTATGGAAAAATTAATTTTTCCTGATTAATCTGTTATATCTGAGTAAAATTTAAAAACATTATATTTCTCATTTTTCTTTTTGAGTGATTTCCAATCAAATTAATAGTCTAATATTATATTTTATAAATTAATTATCAAACTATTTATTAATCAAGATTCATTTTTAATTTGAATTGAATAGAATCAAATCATTATTTAAGTTTGTAGAGTTCGTAATGTATTTTAATCTTATCTTTTATAAATTTTATTGATATTAATTTATTATGAGTTTTCTTAAAAAATTTTTCCCGAAAAATGTAAAATTCTATGATCTCTTAGCTGAATTATCCGATAATACTTCTGAGGCTTCGGAACTGTTAATCAAACTGATTTCAACTTGGGAAAATATCGGAGACTATGCAAGTAAAATTCATTTGCTTGAACACAAGTGTGATGATCTTACTCACCGTGTAATTAATGAGTTAAATGAGACTTTCATCACACCCATTGACAGGGAAGACCTGTATTCATTTGTCAATTCCCTCGATAACGTAATTGACTGCATCGATGTTATAGCGAGCAGGATAAATCTTTATAAAGTCAAAAAACCTATTGAATTCGGTCCGCAATTATCTGAGATTCTTGATTTACAAATTAAAATAATTACGGACATTTTGCATAAGTTTGAAGAGGACGATAAAAATATTAACAGAAAACTGATGACAATCAGGGAATATGAATCGCAGGGGGACAACGTTTTCAGAGAAGCAATTTCAAACCTGTTCGAAAACGAAAAAGATGTAATAGAACTTATTAAGAAAAAAGAAATTATCGAATTGATGGAAAAAGCCATAGACAGATGCCAGACCGTAACCATAGTTATAGAAGGAATATTAATAAAAAACGCCTGATAAAAAAAACTTTTTATGATAACCATTGTACTGATTATTATATTTATTGCCTTAATTTTCGATTTTTTAAACGGGTTTCACGATTCCGCAAATTCAATCGCAACAATCGTTTCCACACAGGTTTTGACTCCTCAAAAAGCAGTGCTCTTTGCTGCATTCTTTAACTTCATAGCTGCATTTTTATTTGATGTAAATGTTGCAAAAACAATTGGTAACGGTTTGGTCAACATAGATAGTATAGATATCTACATTATAAGTGCAGGTTTGCTCGGTGCTATTTTCTGGAATTTATTCACATGGTATTTCGGAATTCCTGTCAGTTCTTCTCATGCCTTGATTGGCGGGTATGGCGGTGCTGCAGTAGTAAAACTCGGATTCGGAGTTCTTAAACTGGCAGGCTGGTATAAAGTTATTATTTTTATTGTGTTGGCTCCGGCAATCGGAATGGTACTTGGTTTAATTAATATGGCGGTAACAACTTATATCGTTAGAAATCAAAAGCCGAGGAAAGTAGATGGCATTTTTAGAAAACTTCAACTTGTTTCTGCAGCATTTTATAGTTTTGGACACGGAACTAATGATGCACAAAAAACGATGGGAATAATAGTAAGTGTTCTCGTCGCTACCAAAATGCTTGACCATTTTTATGTTCCATTCTATGTTATAATAATGTGCCACCTTGCGATAGCACTCGGAACAATGTTCGGAGGCTTGAGAATCGTGAAGACAATGGGAATGAAAATTACAAAATTAAGACCTATCGGAGGATTTTGCGCTGAATTTGCAGGAGCGGCAACATTGATTGGTACTGCATTACTCGGCATTCCCGTGAGCACAACGCACACAATCACAGGAGCAATAGTTGGTGTTGGTAGTATGAACAGAATGTCTGCTGTTCGCTGGGGCATAGCCGGAAGAATTGTATGGGCTTGGGTTTTGACAATTCCTATTTCTGCTATCTGCGGAGCATTAATATACCTGCTTATCAGCCTGTTTTTATAATTTTTAAATAATATGTACAATAACGTCTAATCTGTTGATGGAACTATATATGATGGATTGTTATTAAAGAGTGAAAAACCAAATTATATGCGTTCTAAAATCCTTTCTCTTGTGATGCTTCTGATGTTTTACATATCCGGATGTACACAAGAAAAAATTAATGGCGAAAACATTAAAAATGATAAAATGAATAACGAAAAAATAACCAATCCAAAAGACTATAATAAATTAACACCGGAAGAAGAAAATGTAATTGTAAATAAAGGAACCGAAAGACCTTTCACTGGTAAATATGATAATTTCTATGATAAAGGTGTTTACGTTTGCAAACGATGCAATGAACCTCTGTTTTTATCTAATGATAAATTCGATGCCGGATGCGGATGGCCGAGTTTTGATGATGCAATTCCGGGTAATGTAATTTCAAAACCTGACCCTGATGGAATGAGAACTGAAATAGAATGTGCAAACTGCGGGGCACATTTAGGTCACGTTTTTTTGCATGAAGGACTGACGGATAAAGACACAAGGTATTGTGTAAATTCCGTTTCACTGATATTTATTCCCGCAGGTTCCGGCTCTCAAGCAAAAACCGATACTGCCATTTTTGCAGGCGGATGTTTTTGGGGTGTTCAGTATTATCTTGAAAAAGCTGATGGTGTAATATCTACTGCCGTGGGTTATACCGGCGGACATACTTCAAATCCGACTTATAAAGAAGTTTGTTCAGGAACTACAGGTCATGCCGAATCTATACAGGTCATTTTTGACCCTGCAAAAACTTCTTATGAAACTCTTGCAAAATTTTTTTTTGAACTGCACGACCCGACTCAGGTAAATCGCCAGGGACCCGAT
>PNBM01000357.1 GCA_003135995.1 Ignavibacteriota bacterium
TAATCCGTCTACGATTATAAGATACAAGATTCCTGAATCAGAAAATGGAAAATGGAAAATGGAAAATGGTTTAGTGACTTTAAAAGTATTTGATGTTTTAGGGAAAGAAATTGCAACACTCGTAAATGAAAAGCAATCTCCCGGAGAATATGAAGTACCATTTTCCATAAATCAATTTTCCGGTTACCAGCTCCCAAGCGGAATTTATTTTTATACGCTCAGAGCCGGCGATTATGTCGAAACAAAAAAAATGCTGATGATAAAATAACGATAGTTATCCCGACTCGTCGGGATCCCGACAGCGAAGCGTATCGGGATTGATGGTTCTTTAAAGTAACGATAATTATTTAATCATTTATTTGCTGACGGCATTTAATAATAGTAGATTTTAACAGCAATTACCGAGCCGAATTTTTTTCGAACAAATAAAATAATTTAACAGAAGAAAGAAATTCTTGATAATTAAATAATTTTATGCTAAATTATATCATTAGCCACAGATGAAACGTTACGGTTTAAATATATTGCTTGTGTTAACTAAAGCAAGCTCAATTGCTTCTGCTAAGAATAATTATTACTCTCATTTCAGGTCAGATTTAATAAAACAAATCAAATACTGTAATCTAAATTTAATAATTAAAATCATTCTCAATAATAACAATTTTATAATTTTTTTTTTACAAGTAACAGATTCAAATATTTTAAAATATAATTTAATACATGATAATTTAAATAACCCTTGATGAAGCTATGCTAAGATATCAGGATAATATATAAATATAAAAAGTTCTTAAAAAAAACCATTTATTGGAAATTAATTAACGATTTAATTATACGATTATGAAAAAGCTAATTTTACTGTTTGCTTTTTATTTTCTGTTTTCATCGAATTGCTTTTCGCAATCAGGCTGGTACTGGAAGGCTCCGTATCCGCAGGGGAATAATATTGAACATATTTTCGTCGTACCTTCAGGAATCATATATGGTATGGGAGAATATGGTACATTTATAAGTTCTACTAACGGGGGTGTTAATTGGAATGTCAGTAATAAAACATCCGGACTGACAGGCAGGTTTGATTCGTATTTTATTTTTAACCAGAGTACTTATTTTGTAGGGACATCAGATGCGAAATTAATAAAAACTGTAGACTATGGAAAAAACTGGAGTGTGTTATATGATTTTCATCTATACTACACTGAAATTCGGGGTATTGATTTCAGAAGTTCTATTACGGGCTACGTTATTGCAGGCGGAAATTCTGTTTTAAAAACAACAAATTTAGGTGCTAACTGGACGAATGTTTTTTATAATTCTGCCGCTTCACTCGAAGATATTGAATTTGTTTCTCCTAATATCGGATTTATAGCCAATGGAGACCAAAAAATTAAAGGTCCGAATGACTATGATATCGGAATTATTATGACAACTAATGGGGGCGTAAACTGGTCTCAGGTTTTTTCTATTTCTACAGGTTATATTCAGAATATGAGATTTTTGAATTCGACAACAGGTTATTTTACCTGCAACAACAATTTCTATAAAACTACAAACCAGGGATTAAATTGGTCACAAATGGGTAATACGTATAAGGGAACATTAAGAAATGTGTATATCTTGAATGACCTCAGGATTTATGCTACTTATGATGCAAATGATTTTGTGTCAACGACCGATGGTGGTTATACATGGAGTGAAAGAGATATACCTGTTTATGGCTCGATGGATATGAAATTTCAAAATTTCACCGACGGATATATATTAAGCTGGGATAATTTAATTTACAAATGTTCGAATGCACAGGATGAGTGGGGTTGTTATACTGAAAGGAGCGGAAGTGGTTCAGCAAGTGATGTTCTTTATAATTATTATTTTTTAAATGATAACACCGGTTTTGTTGTTGGTGCTAATGCAATGATTAAAAAAACAACTGACAATGGTGAATCATGGACAAAAATATTAAGTCCATCTACTTCTCAGTTTTATGACATTGATTTTATTAACGCCAATACAGGTTTTATTGCAGGAGCAGGTTATCCAGGTATTTTACTTAAAAGCATAGATGGAGGTTCAAGCTGGAATATATCTAATTCATTCGGCAGTTCCGGATTCAAATGTATTAAATTTTTCGATGAATTAACCGGGTTATTAGCAACTGAGTCAGGAGAAATTTACAGAACTTCTGATGGAGGTAATAGCTGGAACATGGTCGATAACTCACTCTATTATAGCTTTGGTTCAATTACTATAAAAAATACTACAACAGCATTTGCAACAGGATCCTCAGGATTAAATCTGGGTAAAATTTTGAGAACTACTGACAGCGGTTTAACCTGGGCTATCGTTGCAAATCCGGTAGCCGCATATAAATTAAAATTCATTGATGAGAATATAGGTTATTGTACAGGTTTGGGAGTATTAAAAACTACCGATGGCGGAGATACCTGGAATAAAGTACTGAATAATAATTCGACATATGGAATCGATTTTATTAACGCAAATACGGGAATAATTACAGGAAATGCTGGTTATGACGATGGAGGATTCGTATATAAAACAACTGACGGAGGAAACCTATGGAATGGATTGGATTTTCCGACTGGTAACAATATGTATGCCGTAAAATTTTTCAATGCAAACACAGGTTTGATTTTCGGAGAAAACGGTACAATATTGAAAACATATAACGGAGGCGGAAATTATATTACAGGTGTTTCCGGAAATGAAAATTCAAGACCTTCTGAGTATAAATTATTCCAGAATTATCC
>PNBM01000060.1 GCA_003135995.1 Ignavibacteriota bacterium
ATTCGGATAATTTTGATACAATTTATATTCAGTTGGAATTTGCACTTTTGATTCATTTGATTTTTGTCCCTCTTTCATAAATACTTTTTTAATATCGGAAGATATTATTTTTTTCAATTCTATATGCGTCTTCGGCTTTTTAACTCCTACAACGCTGTTTAATGCTTTCAATTTATTCAGTGCATCCGTAGCTTTCTTATCGCCTGTTTTGGATTTATTTGTCAGTTCAGTTACTTTTTTTACCTGTTTTGTTTTTGAATCTTCAACGATTTTTTTAACATTTGTTTTTATTTTTTGAATGGCATTTTGCGAAAATTTAGATGTATCCATATCGTTCATCGCTCTTTCAAGATTCAAAACAAATTTAATATCAGACAGTATTGGAATATCATTTTGCTCATCTATTTGATAATTGGAATAGCCTCCTCCGTGTCCGTTCAAGCTATCCAATAGATGCGTTGCCGCATAATCCCAGCTTGCAATGAGTCCTTCATAGCTGTAGGGATTTTGCTGCATTATCAGTTGAAATCCTTGCATTGCAGATTGGTATTGTTTTAATACAACTTTGCATTTTTGTACAAAATAAAATGCCTTGTCAATCAATTCCGAATTGTTAGGATTATTCAATATTAGCGATTCATAAAAAGTTTTTAGTGAGTTCACTCTGCTAGTCAAGCTATCTCTCGATATTGTTGCAAGAAAGAGCCAATTTATTGCTGAAAGTGTTTGTACACTATCGGGATAATTTAAGAGCATTGTTCTACATTTTATGTCTGCATTTACATAATCCCTTTTCCTGATTAATATATTCACACTATCCTTCAATTTTTTAATATTCGCTTGAATTTCTGAGATTTCATTTGAGTTTTCAATTGACATCCCTCCTCCATTACCGGAACCCATTTTATATACCGTATCATTATATGCGTTTGAATAAGTAAATACATCATAATCCTGAAAATTATCATTACTGCAGGAATAAGGATTAAAATTAAAATTTACATTATTGCCATTTTCACCCCAGGTGACAAGCTCGGCAGGGTTCTGAGGATAAACAGTGTCAACCTGAAAACAATTATACCCGGCTAATNNCCGTATAAATGATATGAATTATTTTGAACAGAGGATGATATATTAAAAATATTATATCCATTTTCCAAATCAAAAATTGAATTATTTACATTGATATTTATGCTGTTAGTGTTTGCAGTTATTATATGATTACTGCCCCCTGTAAAATATCCTGCATTTGGGTTGTATTTAAATCTGAAACCGCCAGAGCAGATATTCCAACTCCGCTTTCAACGTTGCTGTAAATATAGTTATTAAATAAATCGAGAGTGGAAGATGCTACTGCTATTGCAGGGTTGAAATTTTTAATAATATTATTTCTAATCGTTCCACCTGTCAATCCGCTGACAAATATTGCCATGCTTATCGATTGCGAATTATCATTAATTAAATGATTATTACTTATATTAACCGGTATTACATTACCCGAAAGAGAAACAACATTAANNCTATGTTCTGTAAATGTAAAATTATTATAAAAAATATCCGCATTTGCCCAATTACTGCCCGCATTCGAACTTATATTAATATTAACCGCTGATGATTGTGTATTTAAAATAAAATTGCAGTCATTAACAATAAAATCATAGCAATCCTGAATGTCAATTGCAGTATTTTGACCGGGCAGGAAAGGATTTGTTTGAAAATATATATCCGAGAATTTAGAATTGCTAATTTCGACATAAGTGCAATTTTCAAAACTCAATCCTTCCCATTGATAGCCGTTATTTCCTTGAAATAAAACCTGTTGATTAGTTGGGTTATCCGGGTAATGTCCACTCTCGAAACTCCCGCCATTCATAACAATCTTACCTTTTTGATTAAACTTTACTGAACAACCCACATAAAATAATATATTATGCCCATCATTATATACTGTACTGTCACAGACGAAATTAGCTGAATTGAGAGTTTCATCTGCAATTAGAGTACCGCCTATTTTCATAACCGGTGCCAACCGAAAAAGTTTACCTTCACCGGGAAGAAATTCAATCGGAAATAATACCTGATTTCCGTTTGAAAGTGCAAACACTACTTTATCTCCTGTTATGACATCTTTTAACTCCAGTTATTAAAACCCTGTACTTCATAACCAGAAAATGTAAATTTTGCTTTTCTTGAATCTCCCGTTAAATTTTCTTCAGGTGATAGTCTTTTATTTACTACCAACATATACTTATAATCGCTATGTTGGGGGTTATTAAAAAATCCCACTTCCCAATATTTATTAATATCAGGATTATTCATATCGAAGTTAGTAGTACCGTTAATTCTCGGGTATGATTCAATATTATTTAAATATCTGTAAGGTAATCCAACATTTTGTTTATCTACCGTTCTGGTTTCATCCCATGTAAAATAATTAGAAATTTCATTCTTTGGATACATAAAATCTCCTAATTTCTGCAAATTTATATTTAAATTATTTATGGTATCATATTTTTTTTGATTATAATAATTTAAATTTCTCAGGCTATGATTCGTATTTTCCATTCCCCAATCATTATAGGTATTTCCGTTATAGCTTGAATAAAATGTTGTGTAACAGAAATTTAATATTATTTTTGCCCCATACGCTATCGCTAAATATTCCTGCATACGAATTTCTTCGTTTGTAGGTTCCCTCAGACTTCCATAAGGAAGAGGCGGATTAAATGTAAATGGTGATTCATAACTATGAGATTGCGTCCCGCCACAAAATCTTACTTGCGGATGATTTTTTTGAAAATTTGCCGCTCTTCTGAATTGGTCAATAAAACAATAATTATATCCGAATCCACTGTAAAAATCATTTTCAAACCAGTAATTAACAGTATCATTATAATATTGATTATTAACAGATGCATAATATCCGACTGTTCCGGGGAAACTCGCTTTATCAGGTAGTCGTTCTGCTAAATTATGTGGTAACGGAAAAAGGCTATAATCATTGTCACCTGTTTTCTTATATGTGAATGGATATTCATACATAAAGAGTATGTCGGTTATTGCTTTAGAAGAAAACAGGTATTCAAAAATATCGTCCGGAGAGGGCTTGTTTACAAGTCCGCTGTAATTTATTATTAACGAAGAATTTGTCTCAGCAATCAGACCAGAATTTGATTTAAAGTCTTTAATTATACTGTTAACTTTTGCTATGCAGGGGATATTGTTATACATATATTCATCTATATAAAAATATCCGAAATTAGAATTACCGCCCATTAAATTGTTTTGGCATTCTTGTTGTATTTTTCCCTGAAAATTGTAAGGATTTGGTAATTGAATATCCAAATCTGGATGAAACAGGTAAAATGCCCATTCATCCATAACCCTCACTCTATCCAGCCATAATTTTACCTGACCGTACCAGTAAATTCTGTAATCAACAAGACTGTTTTCCGGGTGTGAGCTTTTACCGTCTGTACAGGCTGTGTTGCCGTTGTTAAGGTTAGTTGCTAAAATATTTATATTTTGTAATTCTTGTCCACGTCTATAAAATAAATCAATATAATCTCCATTGTAGCCGCCCCCGAAATATCTAAAATCATAATTCCATAAATCGAAACTTATTGTATTTGCTCCATCGAACGGTATGATATCAATCCTGCATACCTTTTTATCGGGACCGGTTGCATCATCTACACTAATTCTCATTCTCGGCAAGATGAACCATTTATAATAATCTGTTTTGTTATCTGAATAATAATAACTTATTTTATGATTATTCTCCGGTATATTAAATGATTCAGGGAAATTTATCTGTTCCTCGTTTTCATAAAGTCCGCTTACGAGCATATTTCCCTGGTTATCCGGTAAGCCGGTACATAATCCGGTTACAGTATCGCCGTCAGATGTTATTTCCGTATATTCTGTTCCGTTTCTGTTTGCGTATCCATAACGCGGATATGTTGTTGAAGGAACAAACTCTGCCTGATAATCGCTGAGCTGTCCGTAAGCACCACGCAGGATTTTCTCCCGCTCCATAATCAAGGCATTATTTTGAAATATATTTCCCCAGCTGTTCATAAAATTATTTACATTTGTCTGATATACACTCATTTCATCATAAAATCCTCCGTCATTAGTATCACCCGATTCAGAGTGGTTTCCGTAATTCTGAATGAAATTTATATTCAGGCTATGTAAACCCGGGAAGTAATAATCCTGCCAATACGGATAATAATAAAAGCTCCCCTGGTAACCGATATAAAATTTATCTTTCATCGGCATTGTTTGAGAAAATATCGTAGAGACAGCAAAAAACAAAATAACTACAATCCCGATTTTCTTGCGGTAAATATTTTTCATTTCTAAATCTCCTCATCTAAATTATTTATATATTATTTTTTGTTCTTACATATTCATTTAAAACGTTCTTTTTAGTTTTTTCTTAAAGTACTTTTAAGAAACTTAGAATATATTTACAAATAACACTAATTAATATTTTATTAAATTGATTAATATTAATAATGTCACTCCTTCGGAGTTTAAAAATTTTTATAAACAATTTTCTAAAATAATATCACTCCTTCGGAGTTATTCAAATAAGTTTCTTCTTTCTTTAATTATAACTTGTCGTAATTAATGCTTCTTCGTTTTTCCTTTGTGCGATTTGTGAAATAGCTCTTAAAGCTCTTTTATTCTAAACTATTTAAAAAAAATCTGTGAAAATCCGTCTCATCCGCTTTTTCAGTGTGCCAAGTTCTTCTTATCTCAGATATATCATTTTTTTAGTTTCCATATATATAGATTTTGAATTCGCTCCCGTTACGCTCAGTCGGTATAGATATACGCCGCTCGATATATTAAGTTTCCCAAAATCAACAACCGTTTTATACGTCCCAAATGCAAGAAAATTATTATTAAATAATTTTAGCACTTCCCTTCCCGCGATATCATATATTGTAAGATTTATATAACCTTTATTCCTGATATCGAATATTATAGTTGTTGCAGGGTTAAACGGGTTTGGATAGTTTTGGTATAATCTATAATATGCCGGCAGGTTTAAATTTAAGCTGTCTATTCCCAAATATATTATTGGTCCGCCTCCGTTTGTGGTTTTAATCATATTAGTTTTGTTATAGCCAGCGTATACTATTGTTGTATCTACAGCAAAGATATGACTAGCCCATGCCGGTATATTCTGTTTGCCATAGGATTGGAAAAAATTTGTTGTCTTAATTACACTATCGGCTGATAAAGTCAGCCATATTTTATGGTCATCACCAATACCAATTTTAGAAGAAAGAGCATTCATTTCTGAATGAATTATCCAATTATATCCTCCATTAGTTGTTATATTGAAACACTCATATGCTCTTGTTATTATACCATCTGAAGTATCTTTAAAATATATATCAACACAATCACTATTATTACATCCTCCAATATTATTATTTATCAATATCCAATTTACACCCGAATTTGTTGATCTCCATAATCCGGGTCCTTTAAAAGTCCAGCCCCAATATTCTCCGTTAACTTT
>PNBM01000058.1 GCA_003135995.1 Ignavibacteriota bacterium
ATGTAGTTGATAATTTTAGTAAAATTCCCGATTTCTTAGACCGTACGTATGATTTAATTTCTAACTCGATTAATTTACCCGCAAAATTATTTATTGAACTCACAATAAATGATGAATGGAAATATCTCCTGCCGATATTCATTGAAATCCTCGCGGAATTCAGAAATAAAAATAATGATGTAGGGTTTAAAATGCGTACAGGCGGAACTAATGCAGATTCATTTCCAACGGTAGAACAGGTTGCTTTTGCAATTTATACCTGCAATGATGTGAAAATACCGTTTAAAGCTACAGCAGGAATGCATCATCCGTTCAGGCATTTTGACGACGAAATCAAAACTCCAATGCACGGGTTTCTGAATGTTTTCGGAGCCGGTATAATTGCTTACAAGTATAAATTGTCAAAAGTTTTTTTGTCGCAAATTATAAGCGATGAGGAAACTAAAAATTTTAAATTCGACAGTAAAGGATTTTCATGGAATAATTTTATTCTGAACAAAGATGAAATTGAATTTGCAAGAAATAATTTTATGACTTCATTCGGATGCTGCAGCTTTGATGAACCGAGAGAAGATTTAAGGAACCTCAAACTTCTTCTTTAAAATGGCTGTAATAAATACATTTTCAGATATAAAAATAAATATTGTAAAACGTGAAAAGTGAAACGTGAANNAAGTGAAACGTGAAAAGTGAAAAATGGCATTACAATTTAACAAAAAATATAATTATTTAGACATGAAATTCGAAAAAGAAAGTATGAGAGTAATCCGGATCTATTTATACATGTTTTTATTTTATAGAAATAAGTTAAATTTAAGTTTCACGTCTCACGTTTCACCTTCTTTCACGTTTCACTTTATAACGAACATAATTAAATAATAAATATATGCTAAGATCATTTATACAGGTAAGAACTGATTCCGATTTTCCAATTCAAAATCTCCCGTATGGAGTTTTCAGACGAATAGAAGATTCCGAACCACACATCGGAGTTGCAATCGGCGATTATATTCTCGACCTGAGAATTCTCGAAGATGAAGGAATGTTTTTCAATTCAAATCTAAAAGATAAAAAAATATTCTATGAAAAATCATTAAATGCATTTATGTCTCTTGGAAAAGAAAATCAATCTATCGCCCGTCAAATGATTCAAAATCTTTTGCGTGAAGACAATCCCGAATTGAGAGATAATAAGGAATTAAATGAAAAATGTTTTGTAAAAATAACCGATGTGGAAATGCTTATGCCTGTTGAGATTGGAGATTACACAGATTTTTATTCTTCAAAAGAACACGCAACTAATGTCGGAATTATGTTCCGGGGAAAAGAAAACGCCCTTTTGCCCAACTGGCTTCATCTGCCGGTTGCATATCACGGAAGAGCAAGCTCGGTTGTTATCAGCGGAACAGATATAATTCATCCTTTAGGGCAATTCAAACCTGCTGATAAAGACATACCTGAATTCGGAAAATCTAAAGAAATGGATTTCGAACTTGAAGTTGGATTTTTAATCGGAGAAAGAAGTAAATTAGGTGAACCGATTTCCGTTAATGAAGCAAATAAATATATTTTCGGAATGGTACTCGTAAATGACTGGAGTGCCCGTGATATTCAAAGATGGGAATACGTTCCGCTCGGTCCGTTCCTTGCAAAAAATTTTGCAACTTCTGTTTCTCCATGGATTGTGACTCTCGATGCTTTAGAACCATTCAAAACCGAAGGTCCGAATCAAAATCCGGAACCATTGTCATATTTAAAGACAAATGGAAATCCCTCTTACGATATCAAACTTGAAGTTTATATTAAAACTCAAAAATTATCTGAACCTTATTTAATTTCAAAATCAAATTTTAAATATCTTTATTGGAATATTTTCCAGCAGCTCGCACATCATACTGTAAACGGTTGTAATATTCGTACAGGTGATTTAATGGCTTCCGGAACAATCAGCGGTGTAGAAAAAAGTTCTTTCGGCTCTATGCTTGAACTCGCGTGGAAAGGAACAGAACCGATAAAATTGCCGAATGGAGAAGAAAGAATATTTCTTCAGGACGGCGACACTATTATCATAAAAGGTTATTGTCAGGGTGATGGATATCGAATCGGCTTCGGAGAAGTATCCGGAAAAATCATCAGCCAATAATTCGTAGCCGCAGGCTTCAGCCTGCGTTATTAAAAAGTTAAAAACAAAGGCATTACAACCAATAAAGAATTTACAGTTCATCGTATTATTTTGAACTTATAATTAAACCCTATCGTTTTAAATAATAAGTTTAAAAAAATAAAGCTATGGACAGAGTTGGACATTTTACAATCCCTTCGGATAATCCCGATAAATTACGTGACTTTTATTCGAAAACATTCGGATGGAGTTTTGAAAAATGGGGTGAATATGAATATTGGTCTGCTACTACGGGTCCGAAAGAAAAGCCGGGAATAGATGGAGCTATTTCAAGGAAAAGTGCATTTGCAACCGAAATGGTAAATACTATAAATGTGGAAAATCTGGATGATTCAATAAAGAAAGTTCAGGAATTTGGCGGTGAAGTCCTATTTCCCAAAATGCCAATTCCCACAATAGGGTGGGTTACATATTTCAAAGACCCGGATGGAAACAGGTTCGGAATGCTCGAAAGTGACCCAAATGCCGCTTAAAAATTGATTTTTTTGTTTAAACCATTAGACTATTCTTGTGACTTGAATATTTTTTCAATATAGCTTATGTTGATTAACTATGATAACATTTTTTATATTTTTATTAATTATAGCTTGCATACTGCTGATGATAGTTGTTTTGATGCAATCATCTAAAGGTGGCGGGCTTTCCGGACTTGTTGGCGGTTCCGGTGTATCTACTATGTTTGGTGCGCGAAGAACTTCGGATTTTTTATCTAAATCGACTATAGTTCTTGCGGTATTTTTTCTGCTGGCATCTCTTTTACTGAATATTTATATAAGTAAAAGCGGAAAAGAAGTTGAAAGTATTATTCAAAAAGGTGCAAATCAACAGCAGCAACAGCAAAGACAACAGCAG
>PNBM01000158.1:0-842 GCA_003135995.1 Ignavibacteriota bacterium
TCTTTGCTGACGAAAAAGATGTCGGAATAAATATCTGCTGTTGTAAATATAGGATTCCAGTTTATACCACCATTTGTAGTTTTAATTATCGTTGTTACAAAACTTCCATTAGAACCTAATGCAACTCCTAAAGTATCACTAAAAAATTGTAACTCTCCTGCTTTCAAAGAAGTACCACTAAGCTGCGTAACCCAGCTTAATCCTCCATCAGTTGTTTTTAATGTATAAAAGTTATTAGTTAAAGTTACCCATCCTGTATTAGCATTCACGAAATACATATCGTATACTTTTCCGCTGTCCGGCAAATCCGGAAGCTTAAACCATTGAGATTGAAGAGTCTTTTGAAACGAAAAAATTAATAAACCGGTAAGAATAAAAATTTGTAAATATTTTTTCATAATATTTAATTTGATAAATAACTATCGGAATAAAATATTAAACTTTTCGCTTATAATGAAGTCTTAAATAAAAAGAAGTAAAAGAATTATAACATTATTTGTAAAAATCGAATTACTTTCCGTGATTATGCCGGAGTTTGGTTTATTATTTGAATAGTGCGGTCAGGAGTTTCCTCCTACGGAACAGGAAATTATGATATTGTAGCCGCAGGTCGAAGATTCCGATTTACCGGAACTTCAGACTGCGATTATTTTCGTTCGGGAGATTAAAAATCTGCTATGGAGGGAAACTCCCGACCCTACAGGGAAATCCTTGCAATTTACACAAAAACCTTAAAAAATGGTGAAAAAACGCATTTCGTGCCCGGGAATAAAAATTTCCGGCTTAAGCGGGGAAAGATTCCGCTTAAGTGAAAATGATTTTTGCTTAAGTGAAAATGACTT
>PNBM01000158.1:920-2770 GCA_003135995.1 Ignavibacteriota bacterium
TTGCTTGAGTGAAAATGATTTTTATTTAGGAAATTAAAATTTTTCCTCAATAGCGGATTTTCTACCACTTGACAGCACCGGGGATTTAATTTTTCTTTTTGAATAGGGTGTTCTTAGTGGTAAAATTTATTTAGAACTATTTTAATCTTTCCGAGACTTCATTTATGATATTGAACAAATCAGTTTTACTATACGGCTTAGGAACAAAATAATCACAGCCTTTTGAAAGAAATTCTTCCTTATCCCCTTTCATTGTATATGCGGTTATCGCCGCGATCGGAACGTTTTTATATTCATTTAATTCCCTGATTTTTTTAATTATATCAAGCCCGTTCATTTTTCCGAGATTAATATCCATCAGAATCAGGTCATATTTTTTCGAAGAAACATTGGAGAGCGCTTCCTCACCTGAACTGACAGCATCGAGGTTACATACTTCTGCGAGCATATAAGTGAGCAACTGCCTGTTTAACTCATCGTTTTCGACGGAAAGCACATTCAAAATTTTCGCACCGTCGAAATTAATTTTTTCCAGAACATTATTTTGTTCCGGATTAAAATCCTTTAAACGGTCGTCAGTAACTTTACACGGCAATTGCAAAATAAAAGTGGAACCTTCGCCGAGTTTGCTTTCGACGGAGATATTTCCGAACATTTTTTCGACAAATTTTTTGGTAATCGATAATCCAAGCCCGGTGCCTTCGAAGCTTCTGTGAATGCCTTCACTCACCTGCCTGAATTCTTCGAAAATCATTTTCGTTTTGTTTTCCGGAATTCCGATTCCCGAATCCGTTACCCTGATATTTAAATATTCACCTTCTTCCGACCTTTCCATTTCAGCTTCTATTTTTATTTCGCCTTCATTCGTAAATNNTATTAACAAGATTATTAATTATTTCGTAAAGTATGTTTCTTTCAAGCACGGCAATTAATTCTTTCTCTTTGAATACGGTAATAATTTTAATTCCTTTTTCTGCCGCTATTGGTTCGAAATATTTTACAACTTCGGAAATTAATTCGATTATATCCACAGGGGCATATACTATCTGAAGCATACCCATTTCGATTTTTGTAAGGTCAAGAATAAGGTTAAGCGTGTCCATCAGTCTCCTGCCGCTCCTGTTAATATAATTTGCAAAGTTTATTACTTCCGATTGACTGGTAGTTTCCAGAATTAATTCCGCAAAACCGAGAATCGAGTTCATTGGTGTTCTCAATTCGTGACTCATATTAGCGAGGAAATTGGATTTTAATTCGTTCATCTCTTCCGCTTTTTCTTTCGCTCTTATGAGTTCCAGTTCTGTTTTCTTACGGACGGTAATATCCCGGCAAACTCCCCTGATACCCGAAACCCTGCCTTCCCTGTTTATAATCGGATGAAAATAGACCTCGTAAGTATTATCATTAATCCCGGGAATAAAATTTGTAATTTCGGAATATATTTCTTTTCCGGTTTTTAAAACTTTAAGATATAATTCTTTCCATTTATTTTTAAAATCATTATCAAAATTAAAGTCTTCGATATTTTTCCCGACAATCATTTTTTCTTCCGTTCCAAGGGCTTTGTAAAAGCTTTTATTGACGGCAGTAAAACAACATTTGTTATCGAGACTGAAAATATAATCGGATGTACTTTCTACGAGCACACGGTATCTTTTTTCGCTTTCGCGGAGAGCTTCTTCGGCTTCTTTCCTTTTTTGCCGCTCTTCGACTTCCCGCATCGCTCTTTTAATTGCAGGTATAAGTTTCTTTAAATTAGATTTATTCACATAATCATCAGCCCCGTTTACAAAAGCATCGATAGCTCTTTCTTCCCCGATAGTACCCGAAATAAAAATAAACGGTATTCC
>PNBM01000127.1 GCA_003135995.1 Ignavibacteriota bacterium
ATTTTAATCATTATCCCAATTTCAATCATCCCCCCTTAATCCCCCCTTCTAAGGGGGGAAGAGAGCAGTTCACATTTTCGAAGGGGGAAATATTATTCGGAACTAACAGCACGATAATTATCAATTGTATATTATTTGCTTTAACGTTATTTTTCATTTAAACAATGTCAGGATATTTTTTGAACATTAAATTTTAATTATGTACAGAAAATCTTTACCATTTATTTTGCATCAACTTCATTCATTCGGAATAAATAGAATTGGAATATGAAACCACAAAAATATATTAGAAAGGTTTTGTATGTTCTCTACGCATTGTGCCTGCTTGTATTTTTTTCGTCATCAGGTTTTCGTGATAAAACCACAACCGGCGGATGGTATCAGCAATTTTTCCCGTATTTAAACGGAAGTACAATCGCAAGTTTGACCTTTCTGAATAGTCTGACGGGATTTGGCGTTACGAGTCTAAATCCCGATACCTTATGTTATATCTTGAAAACAACAAACGGAGGAGACAACTGGAATATTATTTTCACATATCATACTGCTGCCACAACAGTATCATTTAACAAAATACAATTTGCAAATAATATTATTGGATACGCTAGTATTAATGATTTTATTTTGTTTAAAACAACTAATGGCGGTGATAATTGGAATACTATTTATACAGGTTTATATCCACAGGATATGGCAGTAATAAATAAAGATACAATTTTATTTGTATATAATAGTTTATTGACCGGCGGAGTATGGCGCACGACGAATGGAGGTTTGAATTGGTCGCCATTGGGACCGACCGGCGGTTCGGGACAACCATATAATATTTATATGTTCAATAAAGATATGGGATTTTGTTTAGGTGGGCAAATGCGAAAAACCACAAACGGCGGTGTGAATTGGTTCGCAATTCCGGGAGAAACATATTCAGGAATACAATTTGTAGATAGTTTAACAGGTTGGAAATGTTATGACAGTATTAAAAAAACTACAAATGGAGGTATAAATTGGGTTACTCAAATTGCTCCAAAAATTAGTCATACTTTTGATTATTCTTGTTTTTCGGCTCTAAATAAAGATACTATATGGTTAGTTGGAGCAAGAGTATTTTCACATGCTCCTGTTTATAAAACCACAAATGGAGGATTAAATTGGGGTTATCAAATTCCGGATACTACATTACAAATATATTCTTACGGCTATATTTCATTCGTAAATGCTAAAGTAGGGTGGGCTAATCCGGGAGGAAATTTTCCTGCTATTCACACAACAACCGGCGGAAACGACACAACATTTTATACAGGCATTAAATTAGTAGAAGAATATGTTCCGACTGGATATTTATTGAAACAGAATTATCCGAATCCGTTTAATCCACAGACTAACATACCTTTTGAGCTTAGTGAATCCGGATATGTGACATTAAAAGTTTATGACATAACGGGCAGAGAAGTGAAAGAACTTATAAACGGCAAATGGGGAAAAGCAAGCTATGTTGCGGAATTCAATGCGGAAAATCTCGCCAGCGGAATTTATTTTTATAGATTAANNTACCACGGAGGCACAGAGAAGAGCGGAGAAAATGCTGAATTTTGAATTTTGTATAAATATTCTGCCTGTTATTAATCCCATATCAACAATTATTTACTAATCCATCAGGCTTAGTTCCTTTTTCATCCATCTGAACTATTAATTAATCAATTGGATTTACTTATTTTAAGAAATAAATTATAAGTCTTATAAATTTAATTAAAAAATTCATTGCACATCATTTTAATTAGTATAGATATTATTTTATAATAATGAAAATTTTCAGAAGAATATTAAAATATTTTTTGTGGTTCATCGGTGGAATTTTTGTCATTCTTATTGCTCTGTATATATTTATTCAGACGGATACGTTTGATAAATGGGCTTCGAATTATGCATTAAATAAATTAAATAATTCGGAAAGCTGGCTGAGAAAAGAAAATTACATTAGTTTTGAATCCATAAGCGGGAATATATTAAAAGGATTAAGAGTTAATAACGTTGTAATCACCGTTAAGAAAGATACTCTCGTCAGTATTAAATATCTTGACCTGAAGTATGATATATGGGGATTATTAAAACAAAGAATCAGTTTGGATTACGCCGTACTAAATTCTCCCGATATAAACCTGACTAAAATTAAAGACAGCAAGGATTTATTGGTCTGGAATTTTACTAATCTTTTTGAGCCTTCTGCCGATACAACCTCTACACCATTCAACTGGGATATCTATGTTTATAACTTCAGGATTGAAAACGGTAAAATTAAAATTTTAGGAGAAATTCCTTCCGAACCTCTGTGGACTATGCAATGGGAAAAGCAAAATGAATTTAATTTTAATAAGCTTAATATTTCCAATTTCCAACTCGATATGACGGGTGAGTATTCAAAGAAATTTAAGAAAATTAATTTACGGAATTTATCATTCAACTCAAACACGGATATCACTTTAAAAAAACTTGCCTTCGATACTAATATAAATGTTCAGGATACTTTGACCGAAATTAATAATCTTGTTATACTCACAGACAGGTCTGATATTAAGATAAACAGTTTATCAGCAAATGAACTCAACCTTCTTGAAAGCAATGCTTTTGATAATTTTGGAAATAAAAAACTATCTCTGGTTCTTAATATAGATAAATTTAATTTTGCCGACTTGAGATATTTTCTTCCTTCACTTGTTATGCTTGATAGTTCAGTCTCTCTGCATCTGGATGTAAACGGAATTTATAAAAATTTAAATATAAACAATCTTACATTAAAATTACCCAACTCGGATATAAATCTGAACGGGAAAATTAAGAATCTCGATAATATAGACAGTTTATATTTTGATGTAGCTACTACAAATAAAATCTATCCGGAAGATATTAAAACAGTTTTTAAAAATAAATCAATTCCCGATTACAAAAATCTTGGCGTTGTGCTCGCTGATATCAGTTATGAAGGCGGCTTAAATGATTTTTACAGTAACTTCAATTTACGTTCATCGGAAGGAAACGTAGAGGGTCACACTCATCTGAATATTAAAAATAAAAATTACAGCGGGAATGTAGTAACAAATAATCTGAACTTAGCTCCCATTCTAAAAGATAATAAATTAAAAAGTAACATAAATCTCGTCGCAAACTTTGAAGGCTCGGGATACAGCCCGAACACTATGAATGCCGGAGTGAAATATACATTGGGAAGTTCAAATGCTGTCGGATATAATATTGCAAGTTCTTCAGGAACAATAAATATTAATAGAAATAATATTAGTCTGAATATAAAAGCAAATTCATCTGCGGGAAATGCGGTCGTGACGGGAAAGATAAATATTTCCAATATGAAAAATCCGGTATATACACTCAAAGGAACAATGAATAAAGTTGATGTTTCGCGTCTACCCGGAAATAATAAAGATAAAAGCAATCTCAATGCGGCGTTTGATATAACCGGAAGCGGAATAAATATGAATAATCTTGCAGGAAAATATAATATTGATATAGGAAATTCAGTTTATTCCAAATATGAAATACCAAAGACAAAATTAATTGCAAATCTTGATATGTCTGCTGAAACCAATTCTGTTCAGCTTACAAATAATGCTTTGGAATTTAAAGCGGACGGAAAATATAAATTATCTTCACTCATCGATGCAATATTATATAATATATCATTAGTAAGTAATATCGCAAAAAAGAAATTAAATTCGGATACGACAATAAATTATGCAGAATCACAACTGAATAATCACATAGGAAATGTAAATTTCAATTATTCGTTCGTCACAAAAGATTCTGCGGAATTA
>PNBM01000134.1 GCA_003135995.1 Ignavibacteriota bacterium
AAAAGAAAAATAAAATTAAAAAAAAGATACTTATATTATAATAAAATAATAGTATTTCATTGAACAAAAAAAAATTATGTTTGGTAATAATCAAAGTAAAAGAAAAAACGCAAGTAATATTTTTACCTGCGTTTTTCTCAAAATTAAAACCTTTAACTAAATATAACCTTCCAACCTTTGATTTTACAAACTTTATAAACTTTTACTTAATTAGAAGCATCTTCTTAATCAAAATAAATTCATTACTTTCTAACCTGCAGAAATATGTTCCGCTTGCAAAATTTGTTCCGTCAAAATTAATTGAATATTTACCCGGATTTTTTATTTCATTAATTAAATCAGAAACTTCTTTTCCCGCAACGTCAAAAATCCTTAATGAAATATAACTTGTTTTTGGAATTTCAAAATTGATTTTAGTTATAGGATTAAAAGGATTCGGAAAATTCTGTTCGAGTTTATAATCCTGAATCTGAGAATTGGAAGAAGGATTTATTCCGGATATAGGAATAACATCTATGCCGCAATTTACAACAGATGTTGTTAATCCCGCATAAGAATAAGGGCAAGCACCCGAACTATAAGATCTTCTACCCTGACCGGGCGTTGATGATTGCTGAACGCTATAACCCGAATATGTCCCGCTGGCTCCGCACTGCTCGATTTGTACAACCAGACTCTGTACCGGATTATATGCGTAAACGTGGTCTAATGTCAATTCCAGCCATGTATCCGCAGCAGCCGATAATTGTATACTTGACCTTTGATAAACGGTATCCCAGGTTTCGCTGTAAAAAGAACCTGTTGGTAATACGAGAAGTGAAGTCTGGCTGAATAATATTCTAAAATTTGTATATGTTACCGGACCTAAAGGATATCCGGTTGAAATTCTGATATAATATTTTGAAATATTTCCGGTAATAGCGGGTGAGGGTTGATTAAATTCATTTGGTGCTATTAATGTCTGAGCCATCTTACCCGCAGCTACATTTAATGGAAATGAATTGTAGGAAGTGCCGTTATTGTAATTGTAATATTGTGGAATTTGAGAAAGTATTAATGAAGTAAACGCAAAAAATAAAACGATTGAAAATGTACAGAATTTAAACATTCCATTTTCCTTTCAAATTGAAAATTAAAGAAAATATTTTTAATTATTTAGAAATATAATAACTTTACAAACTTTATAACTTTACAAACTTTAAGAACTTACTTAATCATCACCATTCGTTTCGTATCCGTGAACCCATCGGCTTCGAGCTTGTAATAGTAAACGCCGCTTGCCATTTTAAACGGCTCCCATTTGAATTCGTAAGTTCCGGCATTAAGTTTTGAATTAACTATCGTAGCAATTTCAGTTCCTATTAAACTATAAATTTTTAAAGTTACATTAGAATTATTTACAAGACTGAATTTTATTGTTGTCGATGGATTAAAAGGATTAGGATAATTCTGACTCANNGGATTAGGATAATTCTGATACAATGTAATCTTATCGGGTATTACAGAAGAATAATTATAAGCATTAGTTGTAAACCATTGATTAAAAAGAACCTGCAGTGAATCAATCGGGTCCCTATTTACCGGGGCATTCAATACTTTTAAATTTAAAAATAATGTACCGGTTGTATCACCCGGTTTTGCTACTCTTATAAATGATGACTCAGAGGAAGTGTTGCGAACGGCACATCTTGTATCAGCGCCTACTACTTTTGCACCCTGTAGTGCTGCCATTAATTTTTCAGCAAGTGTTCCAGTGCATCTGTTGAATCTCGCCTGCATGGAATCAAGAATCCTCGAGCCCAGCAAAATATTTCCCTGAATTGTATATGTAGGACCTATTATATGTCCTTTCCAATCCGTACAATTTGTACCAGTATATGCCGCCATCCTTCCACCGCCGAATAAATCAATCACTCCGTATTGCCTGACAGAAGGATTGCTCTGTGAATCGTGAGCAACAACCGAATCGATAATTTGCTGCGGCGATAGATGAAGATTCATTAAGGACCTCGCATAATTTTGATTTGCCGCGAGCCATGATGCCTGCGTATGCACGACTCCCCATCCCGGATGTACGTCAGTCAGTATTGTTACATCTGTTACGCAGGAAGCGCCCGCACTGCCCACCTGACCTGTAACGGGGTCAATAGCTGTAATAGAAAATGTATCCTGTGAAAAAGATTTATTAAACGATAAAAGGAAAAAAAAATAAGAAGATTTGAAAATTTCATACGATAAAAATTTAATTTAACTAATATAATATCTATAGTTTTAAGAAAACATATAAAAGAATTGAACACAATAATTGTGAATTAATATTGGATTTTTGGCATTANNAAAATTTAGCTCATTCCCAACCCGGAGATTGAGAATAAGCTGCATATAATTTAAAATATTAATTCCTAATATTAACTAAATTTCCTACTGCGTCTTTATGAACCATGAAGTCCATTATTTTTAATTTCACATAATCTTCGTGATAAAAATAATATCCTTTTGGTTCAACATTTTTTGAACCCGCACCTGAATCTTTTATTAAAAACCAGTCTTTTCCATTTTTAGTCATATATCCGACCATATGTAAACCATGGTCATCGCCTGTCGTTCCGTTGCTGAACCTGAATTCACGTGCATCGTCATTAATATATTCGGATGGAATATCAAACGTCGGAATGATGGCACATTTCACATGAGAATCATATCCGGGCTCGGAAACGTCACCACCGATAGCGATTGTATATCCGTTCCTGATTGCATTTTTTATTAACTTCATATAAGTCTCGAGCGGAACATTGTAATAATCTTTGCTGTGCCACCAGTTATCGGGTACCGTATATTCAACTTTTTGATTAAATGGCTCCTGTGAATAAGAAACTATATCCACATAATCATCCACTTTTAATTTCATTACGTTTTGATAAAATTCTTTTGGAGTATATTCGCTTCCGTCATAATTTACTTTCGTAGGCGGAGTTCCGAGATAATGATTCATAATATCTTTGATTGTTGCTACGGCTTCTTCTTCATTCCATGAATTATTTTTCTTTATCGTCTGCAGGTAATTATTCATTTCGTCGAACAATTTGCTGTGGTCATGATAAACCTGATCGGGAAGTAAACCAGTATATGATTCAAGCGGAACTGCACCGTATTTTTCATAAATTCTCGGAACCGCATTTCCTTCGGAACCTTCACCAAATACGGAATTTCCTCGCTCCTGAACGAACCTTCTTGTCTTTTCAACATATTCCCAATACACTGTGAATATAACGGAAAGTTTGATTTCTTTTTTATGCAACCTGTAAATTTCGGATTCAAAAAATGAAGTTGTGGAAAATGCCCAGCATGTACCGGTTTGTCCCTGTGATACAGTCGGATTGTGCCAGTAAGATGTGAATTCAGATAACGATTTCGGCAAATCCATTCCTGTGAAATCAACTCTTAAAACTTTATTATTGACTTTTGCCGGTGTATTGTATGTTTCGATTTCTTTAGTCATCTCTTCATAGAATTCACTTTTCGGTTCTACAAAGATTGCTTTGGTCTTTTCATTTTGTGAATAAGATTTTGTTCCCGCAAATATTATTGTAAAGGATAAGAAATAAAATAAATATTTTTTCATACAGAATTTTCCTTAATTAACTAAATTGAATTAATAAAAATATATATGTAATATTAGCTAATTAAAATTAAAATTCCGTATAATTATTTATGAACAACTTTATTAAGATTCTTATCATTTTATTATTTCCTTTGATTTCTTTAAAATCGCAGACTCATTTTCCGGAAAACCCTGTTCCTTATACAACTGCAAAAGAGAAATCCGAAAGCTTTGCAAAGAAAATGGAACAAAGAAAAAACTCTCTTGTTAAAAATGTAGAATTTCGCTCCGTTGGTCCGAGCGTAATGAGCGGAAGAGTTGTAGACCTTGAAGTTTCTCCAAATGACCCGACAATTTTTTATGTCGCTTATGCTTCCGGCGGATTGTGGAAAACAGTTAACAATGGTCTTTCATTTACACCTTTATTTGATGATGAGTCCACAATTTCAATCGGCGATATCGCAGTTGACTGGAAGACAAATACAATATATGTCGGAACAGGGGAAAATAATTCAAGCAGGTCTTCATATTCCGGAACGGGGATTTTTAAATCTACGAATAATGGAAAGGACTGGGTAAATATTGGTTTGGAGGAAAGTCACAGGATAGGGAGAATTGAAATTGACCCGAATAATTCTGACCGGATTTGGGTTGCTGTTCTCGGACATTTGTTTTCTCCAAATCCCGAAAGAGGGATTTACAAAACTATTGACGGTGGAAAAACATGGAAACAGACTTTATATGTAGATGATAATACGGGCGGAATAGATTTAGCAGTTAATCCAGAAAACACAAATATTGTTTATTCCACGATGTGGTTTCGTGAAAGGCGTTCATGGGATGGATATGAAGCCGGCAAGACTTCGGGGATTTATAAAAGCACGAATGGCGGAGATAACTGGACGCTGATAAGCGATACGGGAAGCGGATTTCCCGCAGGTGATGGAATCGGCAGAATCGGGCTTGCATTATATCCGAAAGATCCGAAAATTATTTATGCATTGCTCGATAATCTCGGACACAGGGAAAAAGTTAAAAAAGAAGACGAACCGAAAGTGACTAAGGAATTATTAAGACATATCTCAAGAGAAGATTTTTTGAAATTAAGTGAAGATGATTTAGATGAATATCTCGATGAGAATGACTTTCCGGAAAAATACACTGCGAAAGTTGTTTTCGATATGGTAAGAAGTGATAAAATAAAACCAATTGCACTCGTAGAGTATCTTGAAGATGCTGAAAGTGTAATGTTCGAGACAGAAGTTATCGGAGCCGAAGTTTACCGCTCCGATGATGCCGGCGCCACCTGGAAAAAAACTAACGACGGATATATTAATGATATGTTTTATTCATACGGATATTATTTTGCAAATATTAGAGTATCACCGACTAATCCTGATAAAATTTTCGCTCTTGGAGTTCCTGTAATAAAATCCGATGACGGCGGAAAAACTTTTAAATCCATTAAGATGGATAATGTTCACGCCGATAATCACGCAATGTGGATTGACCCGAAAAAAGACAGTCACATAATTTTAGGAAATGACGGTGGTGTAAATATCACCTATGATGATGGTGACACGTGGTTCAAGGCAAACACACCAGCAGTCGGACAATTTTATTCAGTTAATATCGATATGGATAAGCCCTATAATGTTTACGGCGGGTTGCAGGATAATGGAGTGTGGTACGGACCAAGCACGTACAAAGTGAATGAAGGCTGGTATTCTTCAGGTGAATATCCTTATAAGTCTTTAATGGGAGGCGACGGAATGCAGGTTGCAATCGATACGAGGGACAATACAATTTATACAGGTTATCAGTTCGGAAATTATTTTAGATTCAAAAGAGGCTCAAGAGATTATAAATATTTCACACCAAAACCCGATATCGGTGAAAAGCTTTACAGGTATAACTGGCAGTCCCCTATACAGATTTCAACTCACAATCAGGATGTAATTTATTTCGGTTCAAATAAATTATTCAGGTCGTTTGATAAAGGTGAAAAGTTTGATGTAATATCGGGAGATTTAACTAACGGGCAACGGAAAGGAAAAGTACCATTCGGAACATTAACTACTATTCACGAATCATTATTGAAATTCGGATTGATATATACGGGAAGTGATGACGGTGTTGTAAGTGTAACAAAAGACGGCGGAAATTCGTGGGATAAAATTTCTGATAATCTTCCGCAGAACTATTGGATAAGCCGTGTTCAGGCATCGGCGTTCGATACCGGAACAGTTTATGTTTCTCTGAATGCATTCCGGTGGGATAATTTCGAACCTCAGCTGTATCGTTCTACAAATTTCGGAAGAGACTGGGAAAGAATCGGAAAAAATTTACCTCTCGGCTCTGTAAATGTTGTAAAAGAAGACCCGGTCAATAAAGAGGTAATTTACGTCGGAACAGATATGGGAGTTTATGTTTCACTCAATACGGGCAAAGATTTTATGGAATTGTATAAAAACCTCCCGAACGTGCCCGTTCACGATTTGGTGATTCATCCGAGAAATAAGGAGCTTGTAATCGGAACACACGGACGCTCGATTTATATTGCGGATGTTCAGTACATACAAAAATTAGATGAAGAAATGTTGAAAAAATCTCTGAACATTTTTGATATTAATCCTGTGACTTATAATAAAAGCTGGGGAAAGAAAACTTACACGTGGGGTGAAGCACATATTCCCGAAATAAAAACCGTATTATATTCGGGTTCAAACGGCAATGCAACTATAAAAATCAAAACTGCGGATAACCTTATTCTAAAGGAGTTCCGGCTTGATTTAGATAAAGGTTTAAATTTCATAAAATACGATTTATCTGTCGATACAAATAAAGTCGATGATTATAAAAACATTCTGAATGAAAAAAATAAGTTTACTGTTAAGACGGCTGAAAATGGAATTACATATTTAATCCCGGGAAAATATGAAATTGAAATTACAATAAACGGCATAACCGAATCCAAAGAGTTCGAGATAAAAGAACCTAAAAAAGTGAAAAGAGGTGAAGAATAAAATAGCCTGAGATACAATAAATACGGTAGTTTTGAGGAAATCGCTTTTTAATGAAATAATAAATTAAATATTGCTTTTTAAATAATTCAGTGTTATTTTTGTCTTTAAGACAAAACATTTTCATTAACTTAAAAATATAAAGATATGAACAAAGAAGAACTCATTGCGAAGTTAGCCGGTGATGTAGAAATCACAAAAGTACAAGCAAGGGCTACGTTAGATGCTTTAATGGACACAGTAAAGAAGACCTTGAAAAAGGGTGACAAGATTGCATTAGTTGGCTTTGGTACATTCCTTACCGGAAAGAGAAAAGCACGCAACGGAAGAAATCCACAAACCGGTGCAACAATTAAGATTGCTGCTAAGAAAACAATTAAATTCAAAGCAGGAAAAGAATTCGATAAATTTATTAATGGCAAGAAATAGTTCAGGCTTTATTGAGACATTAAGGCATTATGAGAACTTTTCATAATGCCTTTTTNNCTCTTGTTTTTCCAACCCTTTGTTCCCAAATGCCTGCCCCGACTTGTCGGGGTCCACTTTAGGAACGCAAGTAATTTTAATGACGAATCCCATTACTTTATCACCATAAATTTTCCGACTTTTTCGGGGACTGAGTTGCCGTTGGAGTCTTTGCCTTCAGCCCGGTATATATAAATGCCTGTCGGAATATCGCCGCCGCGATTGGTCTTCAAATCCCACTGTACTCCCCCATTGTTGCTGCTCGTTTCGACAGAAGCGATATATACTCCCGTTAAATCGTAAATGTAAATAATTGTGCTCTTAGTTAAATTCGCAAACGTTACAAAATTTTGATTAGAATTCTTACTGTAAGGATTCGGATAAACAACAACATCATTTAAATTTTCTTTTACAAACGATAATCCGAAACTGCTTCCTGCACCGCTCACAATTTTAATTCCATTGAATGACATTACATTATATACATGCAAATAATAATTTCTTCCGCTCGCGCCTACCGTTCCGCTTCCGGATAGATTGAGGTAAATTATGTTTTTAGAAATTAAATCCAAATCAACCGATGCTACTTTTAATGCAAATGGTTCAAATGTATAATTATTTATGTTCGTTGCACTTGTTGAATCCACATTTAAATTAAATTCAACTTTTAATTTATTCTTATCAGCTAGAGTTACATTTTTTATGTAAAAAGAACCCGTGTCGGTTTGATTTACAACTAACGATATTGAATTCGAATCAACAGGTGAGCCGTAAAAATCTTTTAATGCATTGGTTTTCAAAGTATAATTTCCGTTTGGAATTCTGCCTCCGTACGATACAAAATATTCAAATGGAGATTTCAATCCTATGTTAACCGGATTGCCAAGATTAGGTATTACAATTGAATTCATCTGCGGAATAATGAGATTAAGCTTTTGAGAAAATCCGATTGTAATAAATCCATTTCCGGAATATACTGCATTGATGAGTTTCGATTTATTGTGTACGAATACTGTAACCGCGTTTGTGAGTTTGCTTTCCCTGAAGCTATTGTTTGTATCGATGGAACTAATTTTATAAAAATAATTTTTTTTGTTTATAACATTATTATCAAAATAATTATTTGAAAATGCTGAATCATAAAGTAAATAATTTTGAAGTGAATCGTTATCAGCCCTGTAAATCCTGTAATAATCAGCATTGGCGACCGCATAGAAACTAATCTGTACTTTGTTTGAATCGAGACTGTAAGCCGATAAATTCAAGGGTGTTGCGGGTCCCGTGAAAGGAATATCTTTTTCAAAAAATACGAGCGAATCCTGCATTGTGTTAATTCCGATTTCATTTATGCCGTTGTTATCGAAATCATAAACAATCTGATTCACTGAATTGATGTTTGTTTTATAAAATATAGTTTCGAATTTCTGTGATGAGTTATTAAATTTCATAATATAAAAGCTCTGACCGCAATTAATTAATATTTCATCTTTATTGTCATTATCTATTTTCCCTGATTGCGTTGAAACCTCAGAATTCGGGATATAATTATAAATATCCACTCTATCAAGAATTGAATATTGATTAATGCCTGTAGCTTTATAAACATAAAGGCTGTAATACTGCACCAAATCTGTTGAATTGCTTATCGTGCCGATTGCAAATTCTTTTTTCCCATCGCCGTCAAAATCTCCGCTTACGATGTTATCGCCTTTTAAAGTTCTGTCGAGGCTATCCGTGAACACACGCACAAAATTATTTGAAGTAGTATTTTTATAAATATTCAATCCGAGTTTCTGAATATTACTTCCTGTACCCGAAAAATAAGTATCTATGAAAAATATTTCTGTTTTGCCGTCGCTGTCAAAATCTTCCACTAAAACATTTTGTGAATTCGCCTGCGAAGTTGATGTTGAATACGGGAGATTCGCAATTTCTGTAAAATTATTATTCGTGTTCTGGAGAATTCTTAATCCCGTTTTACCAAAACCGAGAACTTCTTTTTTGTTATCACTATTAACATCCGCAAAACGTGCAGACCAGAAATTATCATTGCCCTCGTCGCTGAATATTTTAATTGTGGGAAGCTGTCCTGTTGCGGGCGCTTCGTATATATCGCCGTTCCTACCGGTAGATGTTAACAAATCATATTTTCCTGTTCCGTTCAAATCGGCTAAATCACGAGCAACCGTATAATCACCCCAGTTATCATTTGATATCTTTGAAAATGTTCCGCCGGAAAATTCATATACATTCAATCGTAAATTATTTTTTATATCATTCAGAAATAAATCTTTTTTTCCTGTGTTATGGATATCTATGACTGTATTGCAAATCTGGTTTGATGTAAGAGAATAATTTTTGCTCGGATAACCGTAAAGATTAAACTGACTCTGAGTTATGAAATGAAAAGAAGTGTCGTTAAGGTCGGTTGTCTTTCCATTTAAACCCTGAGCTTCAATATAATATTCATAATCAGTTTGTGGAATCAATTCGGCACTTCTCAGCAAAGCGAAATGGTCAAATGAAACAAAACCCACGTTATGGGATTCAGCATCGGCATAAATAAAATTATATGGCTCGTTAACGTTTTTTCGTTTATAAAATACTTTTGCAGAAGTTTTCTTATCTGTTGAAAATAATATAAGACGTGAAAAATTATCTTTGTCGATTAAATCTCCGTTTGAATAATTAATAATATTCGGAGCAACTTTATCTTTGTATATTATCATTCTGTGCTCAATTGTCCTCCCGTTAATTGTATTCATCGCCAACCGCAGTGTGTAAGCAGTATCCGGAAGATTCGTCAGATCGAGATGGCATACTGTATCTTTAATGACCTGTGATGATATATTTGAAAGAATCGGAATAAAATTTTGAGGATTCTCACCGATACCATAAAATACAGAATATGAACTGAACAACGGAGAAGCGGCAGTTAGATAAACGGGAATAATATTAGAAACAGTTGAGAAATCCTGAAACGGATAATAAATTCTTACAACCGAAGGATTGTTCAGATTATTCAGGGCATTAAATGCATTTACTCTCCCGGAGGAATAATTATGGTCCCATCCGATTTGACCTGGGAAAAGATCAGTAGAAGATGTAAGAATTCCCCGAATCTCCTCATTCTTAAGATTACTGTTTTTAGAAATCAACAATGCGGAAATTGCAGAAACAATCGGAGCGGAAAATGATGTTCCGCTTATGTGAGCATAATTATTTCCATACTGACTTTCACCTTTTCCTAAAATTGAAGTTGTTAATATGTTTGAGCCCGGAGCGTAGATATCCACCGTTTCACCGTAAGATGAAAATGAAGCTCTTCGGTCAAGTTCATCAGAAGCACCGACTGATATTACCTCGTCGAATGCAGAAGGATAATGAAGCACGTCTGTTGCATCATTGCCGGCAGAACAAATGATTGTTATGTTTTTAGAATATGCATATTTTATTACATCACGAATAAGTCCGCTGTAAATATAATCCCCGAAACTAAAATTAAACACTTTCGCGTTCATCATAATGCCGTATAATATCGCAGAAGCAACGACATCATCAAAACCGTTTCCCTGGTAATCGAATGCTTTTAAAACAAGAACTTTGCAGGATGGTGCGACGGATGCAATACCAATCCCGTTATTAAAACCTGCACAAATAACACCCGTAACGGAAGTCCCGTGTGAAAAGTTATTATCATCAGTCGGGTCATTATTATTTGAAACAAAATTCCATCCTCTCCAGTCATCTACAAATCCGTTGCCGTCATCATCAATTCCGTTATTTGGATTTTCATTATAATTTATTTTAAAACAATTTTTCAAATCGGGGTGGTCGAAATCAAGTCCGGAATCAACAACGCCAATAATTACAGTCGAATCTCCTGTTGTAATATTCCAGGCAGATTCCATCAATATTTTTTGTAAATAATATTGCTCGCTGTAATAAGGATCGTTCGGAGTTATATTATTATTTACAATAGAATTAAGACTTATTTTATTATTTATATGTATATAGTCAACGAACTCATTTTTGGAAAAGCTTTTCAAAGCCGGGCTTAAATTAGCAGAATTTATTTCGGCGGTATAGATTTTATCGAATCCAAAAGTATTTATATCTTCCTGTTTAATTTTATTAAGGAATCTTGAGAAAAGCAGTTTTGAGTTATCAATTCCATATTGCCGGGAAAGCTTTGCTATACTTGTGTTCCCGGTCTTTGTTAAATTTGATTTGTAATTATTTAATATCTCCGGCGGCGTGTTTGATTTAAATTTAATAATAATTTTCTGGGATTGAGAATAAACTAATCCTGTGTATAAAACCGTCAATATTAAAATTGTAAATAATTTTTTCATATAATGCTATAAATATGACAGCTCAAATCTTTTTGAATTAATATTCAATTAATAACAATATTAATAGACTAAACATGTTTTTTAATTCTTTATTCTTAATTTATAATTCTTAATTATCATAAAATTCTTTATAATCCACTTTTTTAACTTCTTTTAAAATCCAGTTATCCCTGTCAAATAAAACGTTTTTAATATTTCCTCGTACAGGTTGTTCGAACTGTTGTCTTTTTTTAAGATTGTAAAATTTTAATTCCTGCTCGCCATCATCAGTTACAACTGTTATCCTTATTGGCATTTTATAAACGTCATAGTCTGATTGTTTTTGCTCCACATTAATTCTTAAAGTATGCACTTCGGAATTTTTATCTCCCATAAAATCATCGACCTTGTAAGAATATTCATACGACGGTCTTCCTGTACCTTTAAAAATCCATTCGTCAAAAAACGCAGATAAATCAAGTCCGGATACTTCTTCACACACAGCTTTAAACTGGGAAGTGTTTGCATTCTTATATTTATACTTATCATAATAAGTGCTGAGGATTTTAAAAAACACACTATCTCCAGTAACACCTCTTAACATATGAAGACACCAGGCACCTTTCTGATACACAACCGAACTGAAAATAAATCCCGAAGGATTATAAACGGTTCCCCTGAAAAGTCCAAAATCTTTATAACTCATTTCTGTCTTTAATATCTGCTTGCCTTTCAAATGTTCATCCCATAGCACTTCTCCGTAAGATGCGAATCCTTCATTAAGCCAGATATCTTTCCATGATTCAGGTGACACAGCATCTCCGAACCACTGATGTACGAGTTCGTGAGCAACAATAGATTCATTTGAACCATTACCCGTAACAAGAGTATATCCCATACTTGTGAGAGTCTGGTGTTCCATTGCGCCTCCTCTCCAGCCAAACATTGCCATTCCGTATTTTTCGTTTATAAATGGATATTCGCCGAACAACGTTGCAAAAGTATGAATCATTTCAGGAGTCTTTATCCAATCCTTTTTTGCAGCCTTTGTATATTTGGGATATGAAAAATATTCCAATGGCATTTTTTTACTTGTATCGAGTGCAACATAAACCGTATCCCACCTGTCATATTTTGCGACTGTAAAAGATACGAGATATGATGATATCGGATAGTTTGAAACCCAATCGAATATTTTATCTCCTTTCTCTGATGTAGTAACATCTTTCAGAATTCCACTCGAAGCCGCCATGTAATCAGGCGGTACAGTAATTCTTGTTTCGGCAAGAAATTTATCTGTCAGGATATCCTTGCATGGCCACCAGGCAGGGGCAAAGCTCGGTTCGCTTAAAGTATATACTACTTCGTTATCATCAATTTTTTTTGAAGAGAATGAATCGAATCCGTTATCTTTAGGTTTGCCTTCATAATTTATTTCGATTGTAAAATCCTGTTTATTTGTTAATTTTCCTTTAGAATTAATTACAAGATAATTTTTATAATATGATTGTTCAATTTTACTGTCGCGTGGAGAAGAGAAATTAGCACCCTGATAAAATTCGGCTTCGATGTTGTCAATTTTCACATAATTAACTTTCAAATTGGAATACAGATTTAGATAAATCTGGTTCAACGTATCGGACAAATCCTGAGAGGTAATATAAACAGTTCCATAAAGTTTTTCATCATTGAAATCATACGAAAGGTCAAGTTTACATTTTTGAACATCGAACTGATTTTGCATAGCAATGATTCTCGGGTCATCTTCTCTTTCAGGGTCACCGTATTTCAATTGAATATATTTATCGGCAAGCAGGTGTACAATTTTTTTGAGATTTTGTTTTGTAACTTTTGCCCTGATAGTACTAACAGTAAAAGAGCAGGAAATAATAATAAGTATATACACAAATATAATAATAAGAAAAGGCGACGTTTTTTTCATAAATTTAATAAATTTATTTTGGTTGTTCATAATTTATCCCGAATCAAGAAAACCTTTATTATCATAAAAATATATTAACGTATATTAAATAAAAATGGAATTTCTTTAAATGCTATAAATAGTTAAGTTTACTTAAATCAATCAGCCAAATGAATAAATCATTACTTTTCTTTATATTGTTTCTTAATTTTTTCGCTTTCACATTTTCTTCCTGCATAAATATCGAACGCGATATTAAAATAAACAAAGATGGCTCCGGAACAGAAAAAATTAGTATGAATTTAGGGAAAGAATACTTTGATTATCTGTATAGTCTTATACCGGGAAAAACAGGGAATTTCAGATTTGTCTTAGATTCTTTGTACAAAAGCGATTTTTTGACAGATATGGTAAAAAAAGATTATTCGGAAAAAGAAGGAGTGAATTTTATTGATGCAAAATCCGAACTTGAAAATGATTCATCCCTGACGACAATTATAGAATACAAATTTGACAATGTTAAATACATTGATAATTCTCTCAAACCTATTGGTGATAAATCCGGTACAGACTCTAAAAAAACTAAGACAGAAGTATTTTTTAAGGAGGAGGGCAGCAAAGTAATTTTTAGGTATAATTTCATCCGGAATAAAAATATCGATTCAACTTACAATATTGATTTATCTGATTATTTTAAGAACGATAAAATAACGGTTAATATTGAATTTCCTTATGATGTAATCACTTCGAATGCAAATTATACCGACGGAAGAAAATTAACATGGGAAATACCGATTAATTATTTTTTGGAAAAAAATAAAAAATTCAGTCTTAAGGCTGAGATGAAAAAGTAATTACATCAATAAACTCTTTTACCGTTTGAAAAGGTCATTTCGACCGACGCGGATTTTATATCTTTTTTTTCTATTTCAAATAAATCATTCCGCAATATAATTATATCAGCAAATTTTCCTGTTTCAAGATTGCCGTGGATATTTTCTTCAAAACTTGCAAATGCATTATTAATCATATATGCTTTTAAACAGTTTACCAGGTCAATACAATATTCGGTATTAAAACCGGCGGGGAATCCTTTTGCCTCACGTGTCACTGCATAATAAATCGTTTCGAAAGGATTTTCACTTGCAACCGGAAAATCAGTACCGAAGCATACTTTACCCCCGTCATCAATTATTTTTTTGTAAACGTGTGTAGTCCCGGGTTCCTGCAGTTTTTCTGTTGCTGTTTTGGCATCCACGAATAAATGAGATGGCTGAACGGAAGTTACAATTCCGAGCTTTTTAAATCTTTGTAAATCCGATTGTTTAATATGCTGTGCGTGTTCAATCCGGAATCTTCGGTCACGTTTACCGTTTTTTACAATAAGCATTTCCACAAAATCAAGTAAATCACTGACAGCTTTATCCCCAATGGCATGAACTGCATTCTGGTAACCGGCTTTATCTGCCTCGAGCGCAAGTCTTTCAAATTCCCCACTGTTAATAAAATCTGTTCTGACTCCGTTATAATTTTTCCCGATGTAATTTTTTTCAAAATAAGCTGACTCGCTCGACAGGGAGCCGTCGTAAAACGATTTGAAAGAATTTATTTTAAAATTTTCTTTGAAATCACCGAACGCCAACCGGTATTTTTCAATTATGTGGAAATCCTCAAGCGGAATGATTGCATTTATCCGCAATGGCAATAAATTCTGCTCCAGTAAATATTTATAAATATCAAAATACTCAGTCCAGAAAATATCCGAAATAGATGTTATGCCAAGAGAAAATAATCTCTCAACTTCATTTCTTATCGAAGTTATAATTGAATCTGATGATTTTTTGGGAATAAGGTCTAACACATAGTACATTGCTCTTTCCTTTAATTCGCCTGTCAGAATCCCTTCTGAATCACGTATAATTTCGTCATCTCCGAATTTACCGGTCATATTTTTAATTCCCGATAATTCAATTGCCTTTGAATTAACAACGAAAGAATGCAAATCAATTCTGGAAACAGCAACCGGTATTTCCGGGCAAATATTATCGAGTAAACTTTTATCCACAGAAAATTTTTCGTTGAAATTTGTTTCCGTGAAATAGCCTCCCGTTATCCATTCGCCCGGTTTTATTTTTTCCCTGTAAAAATTAATCCTTTTACTAAAATCACTGACTGATGCAGCATCACTCAAATCAAGTTCATTGCGCATTAAAGAACCTCTTATAAAATGCATATGACCATCCGTAAATGCAGGCAGAATAAGCTTTTTCTCTGCGTCAATTACTTCGTTATAATCTTTCTTATTCGTGTCAATATTTTTTCCAATAAATATAATTTTTCCTGAGCCGGAATCGAATCCTATCGATTCTGCAAAGTTAGTCTCTCCTATCCAGACTTTGGCGTTATATAATAATGTTTTCATTATAATTTATTTTGGTAGTTATATATTTTAATTGTAGTGATAACATTTTAATTATTATAATAATTAAGTTAATTAATTAATGTTAATTTTGTAATTATCAATTGAAAGAGGTTATTCGGATTTCAACCTCTCCCCTTCCCCCTCTCCTACAAGGAAAGGGGAACTGTATTTTATATAAAATAAAAAACCTTTATCAATTCTTTAAGGAATTAATAAGGAATTAATAAAGGTTTAAAAATAAACTGAAAAATATTTTCTATTTAATCAACATAAGTTTTTTTGTATCAGTAAACGCACTTGATTCCATTTTATAGAAATACATTCCGCTCGATAAACCTGTTGAATTAAAATCAACAGAGTAGAATCCCGGAGTTTTAACTTCATTCACCAATACTGTGACTTCACGACCAAGAATATCATATACTGATATTTTAACCGGACCCTGTTTTGCAATAGAATAATTAATTCTTGTAACCGGGTTGAACGGGTTAGGATAATTTTGTTCAAGTGAATATTTAGCCGGTGTCAGTTCAATATTACCAACGGAATTTATTATATCAGCACAATAAGTATAAAGTTTAATGTCATCAACATGCCAGCCCTGACTCGTGGTACTTGCATCACTTTGAAATCTGAATCTGATTTTGAATTGTGCTGAGCCATTAGCATAAGAAGTTAAATCGAACGCCTGCTGTGTCCAGGTTAAGTTAGAACCATTCCACGAACGTACAGTTACCCATGTTGTGCCGTTATCATTTGACGTCTCAAGATAGCAATAATCAAAACCGATTTCTGTACTATACATTTGCCAGTATGTTAAATAAACAATCGGATTAGTAGACGTGTTTATCGGGTTCGTAAGAACCATCCAGTTATTCGCATTATTACCATAAGCATTACTTGCATTATCGGCAAATGAATGCGAAGAAGAATGATAAGCATTTGTTACAACCTGCCATGTTGCCGGTGTTCCGCCTGCCGACCATCTTGTGAATCCGTTTTCCGCACTATCTGCTAATGCCAAAGTACCATTGCCAATCAGGCNNTTAACTGTTATTAAAACCGGAATTCCGCAGTTCATGGGAGCATTTGCCGCAATCGTAAAGTTGAATGTCGTGCTATCAGATGAAAAAGCGGGCATGCTTGCTTTGTTATATAATTGAACAGGTATAGTTATATAATTAGTATTCAAAGGAATACACTGCACTTTAACGTTAGATGCTGTTGAAATTCCCTTATTAGAAAATACAACTTTAAAATTTCCGCTGCCACCCTGATTGTATGTTTGTTGATTAAATGCAGCAGTAACCACATTCACCCAGGCGCCTGCAACCAATGAAATATATTGATTTGGCCAAAGCATATCCTGAGCATCGGGTATTATTTCTGTTTGAGAGGGCCAAAAATCTGTTCCGGATTCAGGTGTCAGTACAAAGATATGTTGTCCTGATGTATGACCTG
>PNBM01000221.1 GCA_003135995.1 Ignavibacteriota bacterium
AAAACATGATACTGGCGCAGGAACTGTGTTTAAGAGACACAGACCCGCGCATACCAAGTATAACCAGGCGGAGGTCGTCCTTCATGAAATGGCGGAAAAAGAGATTGAATATTATATTCCTTCCGAAGTGGCAAACAGCAAATCCGAATCCGACAGGATCATACTCATTAACAATTTAATAAATGGGGGCGTAGGCGCCGCCATCGCGAGAGGATACAAATGGTGTCTTGACCATAATATTTATTGTACCGCTGTAATGGCCGGTGACGGGCAAATGGACCCTGCTGAACTTGCATCGATTATTAGACCGGTTATTGAAGAGAACATTGATTATGTAAAAGGTAACCGTCTTATACACAGGAGTGCCTGGCTTGTTGTTCCCAAAATACGATATTTTGGTAATTCTATATTATCAATATTGACAAAAATTGCTTCGGGTTATTGGAAAGTTTCTGATACGCAATGCGGGTATACAGCAATATCTATTAAAGCTTTAAAATCTGTTCGGTTATATGATATATATAAAAGATACGGGATGCCGAATGATTTTTTGGTAAAACTTAATATAGCTTATTGTACAATACGTGAAGTAGAAATTAAACCTGTGTATAGAATTGGTGAGAGTTCTAAAATGAAAATTTACAGTGTTATACCAAAAATGATGTTACTTCTGTTCAAGTTATTTTTTAAAAGACTTTGGATAAAATATCTATTCAGAGATTTTCATCCTTTGTTTTTACTTTATAATTTCTCTTTTATTATGGGAGTTATTTCTGTTCCTTATTTCATTAAAATTATTAAGGCTTTTATTTATGGGATTAACATGAATTTTGAGCCCTTACTCGCTTTTATTTTCCTGTTTACGAGTAGTTTCCAATCGCTGCTGTTTGCAATGTGGATGGATATACAGGATAATGAAAGGTTATATAAATAAAATATGTGCGGAATATTCGGAATAATATCAAACACTGATAATCAGCAAATAAATAGCAATTTTTCAAAAATTATTAAATCATTATTCTTATATTCAGAATCACGGGGTAAGGAAGCTTCCGGATTTGCTTCTCTGAAAAATGATAACATTTATGTTTACAAAACTCCATTTCCTGCAAGCGACCTTATTAAATCCGATACTTTTAAAAAGTCTTTTTCTGACAACAAGAGAGAAAATCTTATTAAATTAACTTTTGGTCACTCTCGATTAGTTACAAATGGATACGAACAATTTAATAATAATAATCAACCGGTTGTAAAATGCGGAATAATTGCAGTTCATAACGGTATTATAGTAAATCAAAAGAGTTTATGGGAAAAATATCCGGCTGAAAAAAAGGAATCCGATTTAGACAGTGAACTCATTCCAACCTTATTAAGGAAAGATTTAAATAATAACGAAACGCTAAGCTCGTCTGTGCATAATTTATTTGATAATATTTGCGGAATGACATCGACTATTATTTTCCCCGTAGATTATTTTAACGTGATTTTAGCAACCAATAATGGTTCAATATATTATTCATATAATGAGATTGAAAAAACGATAATTTGTGCTTCTGAATATTTTATTTTGAAAAAAGTTATTGAAAAAAATAAATTAGGAAATATATTCAACGAGAAAAATATTATTCAAATCGAGCCTCTTAAGGCTGTTTCGATTAATTATAATGAATTTTCGGTATCGGAAATAAATCTTGCAAGAAACGAGACTTTCTCAAATGAGCAAAAAAACGTTAAAAAGTTAAAAATTAAGGAAATATTCGAAGATTTAGAACAAAAAAATTTATATATAAATAAAAGTTTAGAGCACAGTTCATTTTCAATTCCTGCCGAGTTTAAAGAGAATTTCCAAAGAAACAAAGAATCAATTAATAAGTTGAAAAGATGTTCAGCATGTTTGTTGCCTGAGACATTTCCTTTTATAGAATATGATGAGAGTGGAATTTGTAATTACTGTAAGAATTATATTAAGGTTGAATCTAAAGGAATAAATGAATTCGAAAAATTAGTATCTGAATATCACAGAAAAGATGGGAAACCTGAATGTATTATTCCGTTCAGCGGTGGCAGAGATAGTTCGTATTCATTGCACTATGTAAAAAAAATTCTTGGAATGAAACCAATTGCTTATTCCTATGACTGGGGAATGTTAACTGATTTAGCAAGGCGGAATCAGGCGAGAATGTGCGGAAAACTTGGCGTTGAACATATATTAATTTCGGCAGATATCAGGAGAAAGAGAGAAAATATCAGAAAAAATGTTATCGCATGGTTAAAAAGACCTAATCTCGGAACTGTCCCGTTGTTTATGGCCGGGGATAAACAATATTTTTACTTTTCCAATTTATTAATGAATCAGAATAATATAGGATTATCTATACTTGGTGAAAATATGCTCGAGACAACGAATTTTAAGTCGGGTTTTTGCGGAATAAAACCTGTCTATAAGAAAGATAGTACAATGACATTGTCATTACAGGGAAAAATTAAAATGTTGATGTTCTATGGAAAAGAATATCTATTAAATCCGTCTTATATAAATAAATCATTATATGATACTCTTGATTCTTTCAAATCGTATTATATTATAAAACATAACACAATAAATTTATTTAATTATGTTAAATGGGATGAAACGGTTATTAATAAGACTTTAATTGGTGAATATGATTGGGAAACAGATCCCGGAACAACAACAACATGGAGAATAGGTGATGGAACAGCTGCGTTTTATAATTACATTTATTATACATTAGCGGGATTTACAGAAAATGATACATTCAGAAGTAATCAGATCAGGGAAGGCATGATGAACAGGGAAGATGCATTGAAGATTGTTAATGAAGAGAATATGTACCGGTATGATTCTATAAAATGGTATCTTGATACGATAGGTTTGGATTTTGTAAGTACTTTACGGACTATAAACAACGTTTCAAAAATTTACAATTAATTGATGAAAAATTTTGATGAATATTCAGCGACTGCCGATGAGTTGTGGGAATATTGCATGCTGGAATATCAAAGTACAAACCCCTTTACTAAAAAATTAATTGCAAATTATTATGACAAAATTAAAAAAATCATCTCTGATTTCGATTCTGGTTTTAGAATTTTAGAAGTGGGTTGCGGGGCGGGAGAATCTTCCCGTAAAATATTTGATATGCTCAAAGGTCAATATTTTGAAATATCGGAATATGATGAAAGATACGTAAAGAAAATTTTAGAACTTAATTTACCATACAAAGTATCGCAGGAGGATGTTTTTAATTTACATAGAATTGACAATGAATTCGATTGTGTTATTTTACTCGAGGTGTTGGAACATTTGACTGATTATGAAGCCGCTTTAAAAGAATTATTCAGGGTTGCATCCGGATACGTATTGATATCAGTACCAAATGAGCCGCTATGGAGGATACTAAACATTTTTCGTTTAAAATATCTAAAGTATTTAGGTAATACACCCGGTCATATTAATCACTGGTCACCTGCAAAATTAAAGAAAGTTTTAAATAATTTCGGGAAAGTTGTGAAGATTGAGACGTCTATTCCTTGGATAATATGTCTGACCAAAGTACTAAAAAATTAATATTTGAATTTTTTAAAAATAATAAACAGGCTTCCGGCATCAAATAAATTCAGTACCGATGTAATATGGAATATATTGAGTTTTTTTATCGTGGGAATATCAGGGATTTCGATAACAATTTTAATTGCAAAATATTATGGGGCAGCGTTTCTTGGAATATTTAACCTGACTTATTCAATATATACCGTTTTATCACAGTTGGTCGCCGGAGGAATCCATTTTTCCGTTTTGAAATTTGTTTCTGAAATTAAAGATGATAAGAATTTATTGAGTATCATACATAATTCTGCGTTCTTTCTTACGGTAATCATTTCATGCTTGCTTACATTCATTATTTTTTTATCGAGGGATATATTTGGAATTGTATTTAATGTTAACGGACTGAATGTTTCCATATTATATATATTACCCGGTTTACTTTTCTTCGCTATTAATAAAGTGAATTTTGCGTTTCATAATGCTTTGAGAGATATGAAACTCTTTGCTGTTCTTCTGGCAATGCGATTTTTAATAATGCTTGTTTCGCTTATTGTATTTATAAAATTAAATGTAGACGGATTAAAATTATCTGCCATTTTTTCATTTTCAGAGATTATGATTTTTGTTTTGTTTATTCCTTTCTCTTTAAAACGAATTCAAATTAATTATTTTGAAGGATTATANNGAAGGATTTGCAAAATGGGTAAAGTTACATCTGGTATTTGGTTTTAAATCTGCAATCGGAAATATCTTAATTGATATAAATACAAGAATTGACATATTGGTTCTCGGACTGTTTGTTTCTGAAAAAAGTATCGGGATTTACGGATTTGCAATTATGATTGTAGAAGGTTTTAGTCAACTATCACTTGTTTTCAGGAATAATATTAACCCGGTATTGACCAAATATAGAATAGACAAAAGTGATAAACAGCTTGAATCTTTGATTAAAAAGGGAAGAAACTGGTATTATGTTTCGGTCATACCATTATGTATAATAATGATAATTATTTACCCGTTTATTATTAATATTCTGAATCTTGATAAAATTTATCTTGAAGGTCAGCTTGCATTCAATATCCTGATGTTTGGTTTGATTTTTAGCATCGGTTATCATCCTTTCCAGATGATATTAAATCAAACAGGTTTCCCGGGTTATCAATCTGTTTTTTTCTCTTCTGTTTTTTTGACAAATCTGATATTAAATTTTCTATTTATTCCACTGATGGGAATAAACGGTGCTGCACTTGCAACCGCAATAACATTCGTGTCAATCATTTTATATCTGAAAATATTGACTTATAAATCTTTGAGAATTAAAATATAAATTTTATTGTGCGTTTTAATTTTATAAAATATCTAAAAGATAAACTGAGAGGGGAATCGGAGTATAATGTTCTATCCGAAACCTTCGCTATGATTTTTCTTTTTATTTTAAGTGTTTTTATGGTTTATTTAGCTCCTGTAGGTTTTGATAAAATATTCTTCGGCTTGCTTTTTTTTACTATATGGTTTTCAAAGAGAGATTATTTTTGGTTTGCTTTTTTTATTATCTTAGCGTTTACACCTGGAGGTTTTTTTACTGAAAATTCTTCGGAGGCTGTAAGGCGATTACCTTTATTTACTTTATTGCCAAAAGCTTCTTTCGCTTTGTTTGATATTTTTCTAATATTAATGTTTATAAAAGCTATTATTAAAGGTAAAAGACCCAGGCTAAAGGATGTATATAATTTGAAATTAATGTTAATTTTGTTGCTGTCACTTTCATTTGTAACAGTTTATTTTGGAATGACTTTGACAAAATTTACAAATCAAACTTTAAGGGGTTTATTCTTTTATACATTTATTTACTCTCTTCCTGCCCTGATGCATAAAAAAGAAGACATTTATAAATTTATGTATCTTTTTTTCCCTTTTGTTTTCTTTGAAATTATTTCCCAGTTTTACCTTTTATATACCGGTGCGGATCTTATAACACTCATCAACCCGGTTACTGTTTTAACTCTTTCTGAGGATCTCCTTATAGGCGGAATCAGACCTGTTGCGAACGGTTATGCAGTTGTGATTTCGGCTTTCATTTTCGCTTTCGTTTTCCTTGAGAATAAGGATAAATTATCATCCCGTTATTATATACTTACAGTGATTTTTTTAAGTTCACTTTCAATATTTATATCGGCAACCCGACAGTCTATAATTATGCTGCTTTTCATGTTTTCTCTTTATTTCTTTTTTATGAGCAAACGCCGTTCAAATTTGACTATTCAATTATTTTTTGTAATATTATTTTTCATTTTGATTTTGGATTATGTTAATGTCTGGGATTTGAATAAAATTATCGGGGGTTCAATTGAAAGGTTATTCGGTGCAGTCGGAGTTAAAAACGGGACTGTAACAGCTGAAGATACTCTCGACTATAGACTAACAGAGAGATTTCCTAAGTTACTTGAAGCAATAAAAGGAAGCTTATTTCTCGGCTATGGTTTCTCGGATAAGTTTTTTGAATATTATGACGGGCATTTGGGTGGTGTATTAGTTGGTCTTTTGCAGGTTGGGGTTCTGGGCTATTGTTTTATAATTTATTTTATCGTAAATATATTTCTCGTTAATTATCATTATATAAAACTTCTCAAGCCGGATAACAGTTACGTTATGGGAATCAAGGTTATGACTATGGGGCTTGCAGGATTCGCACTTGTGAATATTTTTATCGACCCAATCTTTGTTTACAATGTCTTCGCTCAACCTCAGGAATTTTTCATATTGCTTTTGATATGTTCAATGTTCATCCACTACGGAAAAAAGGAATATGCTCTTAAATATAAGACCATTATGATTAATAAACGTACTAAAAACAGGTTATTTATCGAACGACCTGTATTAAACAGAAAATTGGATACATAATTTGTTTAATCTGATAAAAAAATATTATTTAATAATATCTGTTACCCTTGCAGGAACAATTGCCGGATTATTATTTTACTTGAATTTATATTCTATCCTGACTTATCTTGCTCCTGACCACGAAGTAAAAGCACATCTCGTCAGCGAAGTCGGTCATTATGTTATTACTTTATACACTTTGTTTGTTTTAATGATAATTATTTTTTCTTTAAGAAATATATTTGTCTGGCTTAGATTAAAAATTTTATCTGCAATAAGGGGCATTCGTATTGATTTCAGTAAGTTTGAAAATATTCTAATTATTATTTTGTTCATGTATATTCTTATATCATCTTTTATCACAGTTTTTAGTTTCGATATTAGTACAGATGAAGCCACATATATTTACACAATACAACATTATTATGAACATGGAGTATTCCTGTATAAAACAACCGGCAATGAATTTTTGATTCCAAAGGATATGTTTGGACAAAATCTTATAGTTATGCTTATAAAACCATTTACAGAATTCTCGGTTTATATTCCAAGACTAATATCTTATTTCTACTCAATTGCTGTTTTATTCCTACTATTTTTCATAATACTTAAAAATTACAAAAAAACAGCTTCACTCGTATTTCTTGTTTTATTTGCCGCATACCCGGGGTTTATGTTTATATCAGGTTCTTCTTTTGGTGAAAATATCGGAATATTTTATTTAATGATCGGTCTGATACTTTATTCCAAATTTCAATCAAACGAAAAGTATCCGTATTTGATTTTGTCATCCGTTTTTATTTCAGTTGCGATTTTAACAAAACTCCAGTTGGGATTCTTTATATACGTCGGATTCGGGATTTTAATTATTATAAATTTTTTTAAAAACGAAAAATTATCTTCTGAAATAAAATTATTGGTGATTACAGCAATCTTCACGGTCCTGATACTTATGATATTTTTCATCTCATTATACGACATTATAGAAGTTAAAAGAGTTTTAGCGACATTTTTCCTGGTTGGCTCAAGCGGTGTTGCTCCCTCGGAACCATTGATTACTTCTTTCATTAATTTTGAAAGGTTTTTCAATTTTCAGACGATTCTTCTTGCAAGCTTGAGCACAGCATATTTCCTGATGCGGAAATATAAAAAAAGTTATATAGAAAGATTAGTATTTTCCGTTGTTATTGTGAATGCAATTTGGTTTGTCCTTCTCAAAGGACACGGGTTCAGGTTTATGTATTTTGCACAATTTGGATTAATGCTTGTTTCGGTTGTACCAATTACAAAATTATTTATAAATAATGAAAATCCGGTTTATAGAAAAATTATAGTTTTATTTCTTTCTTTCTTCTTAACATTAGGCATCATACAAAATACCACATTAACTCTTGATGGTGTCAGTAATAATGCCCTTATTTATTTAAACGGCAATAATCCGTTTAAAACCTATCATAAGTTTGTTAAAAACAATGACCAGAAAGAGTTTTATGAGATTTTAAAAAATTACATTACTGAAAAGGATGATGTATTTCTTATTGGCGCTGAATCTGAATTAATGGCTCATATTCCGAATAAATTTTTTGTGATAGATCCTGATAATTTTAATGCCGGTAATTTTTCGGGGAAATATGTTATTTATACTGCAATAAACACGCAACTGGATATAAATCAAATTTACGAACCGTTTATTAAAAACAATTGTGTGCTTATTTTTAAAAAGGGTGATTACTGTCTTTATAAAATAAAATAAAATTAAATGAAAGTTATTATACTTTGCGGTGGTCAGGGGTATAGGCTCAGAGAGGAAACAGAATATATTCCCAAACCTATGGTCGAAATAGGCGGAAGGCCTATTTTGTGGCATATTATGAAGTTATATTCTCATTACGGCTTTAATGATTTCATACTCGCCCTGGGGTATAAGGGTGATAGTATTAGAAATTATTTTCTAAATTACAAAGTTTACAATAATGATTTTACAATATCTTTAGGCAAAGATAAAAATATAACTTTTTACAAATCCAATGAAAATTATAACTGGAATGTAACTATGGTTGAGACCGGTGAAGACTCTATGACAGGATTCAGATTAAAACTTTGCGGAAAATATATTAAAGAAAATAATTTCATGCTGACATACGGGGACGCTGTAGCAGATATTAATATAAAAAAACTTCTTGAGTTTCATAAAAAACAGAACACCCTTGGTACAGTCACAGGCGTATTTCCTCCTTCAAGATTCGGCGACCTTGTCGTTAAGGAAAATCTTGTCAGGCATTTCAAAGAAAAACAGGCCGATTTTAAAAAACAGAATCCCATTAATGGCGGTTTTTTTGTTTTCAAAAAAGAGTTTTTAAAAATTATTCCCGCCGAACCCGATTGTGACCTTGAAAAATATCCTATGAATGTTTTAACGGGCAAGAACCAATTATCAATATACAAACACAACGGATTCTGGCAATGTATGGATACTTATAGAGATTATTTATATTTAAACAAGCTGTGGAAAAAAAATCCAGAATGGAAAATATGGTAAAGACTTTCGACAGGCTGGCTTCCTTTTATAAAGGTAAAAAAATATTTTTAACCGGTCATACAGGTTTTAAAGGTTCCTGGCTGTCAATATGGCTGAATGAACTGGAAGCCGAAATATACGGGTATGCACTTAAGCCGGATACCATCCCGAATAATTATCATTTATGCAATCTGCAAAATTTAATTCCCGGTGAGTTTAACGATGTAAAGAATTATGTTGTTCTGAAAAAAGCTTTAACAGATTTCCAGCCTGAATTGGTTTTTCATCTCGCCGCACAACCCCTGGTGAGAAAGTCATATAAAGACTCTAAATATACATTTGATACGAATATAAACGGAGTAACGAATTTACTGGAATCAATCAAAGAAATAAAGTCCGTGAAAGCAGTTGTAATTATTACCAGTGATAAATGTTACATGAACAAAGAATCGGTTAAAGGATACACTGAGGATGATGCACTCGGAGGAGATGACCCTTACAGCGCCAGTAAAGCCTGCGCAGAAATTATTTCTAATTCTTATTATAAATCATTTTTTAAAAATAAACAGGTTGGTGTAGGCACTGCACGTGCAGGAAATGTTATTGGCGGGGGTGATTGGTCGGAAGACAGGATAATACCCGATTTAATCAGAGCAATTAGTAAAAAAGAAGAAATACTTATCAGAAATCCTCATTCTGTAAGACCCTGGCAGCATGTGCTTGAATCCTTGTCAGGATATTTATTATTGGCAATCAATTTGTACGAAAATCCGGATGAATATTCGGGTGCATATAACTTCGGACCGGCAAAAGAAAAAATAATGGATGTTATAACATTAATTAATGAATCTTTTAATTTGTGGGGAATAGAACCAACCGTCAAAATCGAAAATAATTTTGACAATTTACTGCGTGAAACAAATTATCTGATGCTCGAATGGGGCAAAGCAAAAAGCAAACTCGGTTGGAATCCTGTATGGAACGTAGATACCGCTTTATTCAATACAATTAACTGGTATAAAAAATATTATGACGGAGAAAAAAATATTATTGAAATTTGTAAAATTAATATTGAACAATATAATGAAGATGCATCAAGAACAAATGTGAATGCGTTATTATGAAAATCAAAGAAAGAAAAATAAAGGGCGTTTACGAAATTGAATTAAATCCTTCTATTGATGATAGAGGATATTTCATGAGAACATACGATAAAATCCTGTTCAAAGATTTCGGTCTCGATAAAATCTGGGTACAGGAGAATCATTCAAAGACGAATGGGATAAATACGATAAGAGGCTTGCATTTCCAGCTGCCCCCGTTTTCTGAAACAAAACTTATACGTTGCATCAGGGGGAAAGTACTTGATGTATATGTTGATTTGAGGAAGGATTCACAAACTTTTTCTCAATGGGAAAGCATTGAACTTTCGGAAGATAATTTTAAATCAATTTTTATACCCGCAGGTTTTGCTCACGGATTTTGTACTAAATCAGAAATAAGTGAAGTAATTTATAAAGTTGATAATATTTATAATAAAGATTTTGAAAATGGAATAATCTGGAATGACAAAACACTAAAAATTGATTGGCAAAATAACAATCCGGTCTTATCTGAAAAAGATTCAGCATTAATGACATTTAAAGAATTTGTACAAAAACATCATTCAATTGAATCAGAATAAAAAATTCAATATTAGATTATTTCGTCCCGATTTAGGCGAAGAAGAATTACTAAGTATTAAAGATTCTTTTGAAAATGCCTGGATCGGACTAGGTCCAAAGGTATCGGAATTTGAAAATAAATGGAGCGATTATCTTGGGTGTAAATCTTCTGTGGGCGTAAACTCGGCCACTGCTGCTTTGCATTTAGCTGTATCGGCATTTCGTTTTCCCGAAGGGAAAAAAGTATTGGTGCCTTCCATTACTTTCGCATCAACTGCTTTTGCTCCTGTCTATAATAATTTGGAGCCTGTGTTCGTCGACGTTGATTCAGAAACAATTTCAATTTCGCTCGACGATTTGGAAAAAAAATATACAAAAGATTGTGTCGCAGTTATACCAGTGCATTTTGGAGGACATCCTGCTTTAATGGATAAAATACTGGAATTTGCAAATTCTCATAACCTGAAAATTATAGAAGATTGTGCTCATACCATAGGAGCATCATATAAAGGAATAAAACTCGGATTATGGGGAGACATCGGCTGCTTCAGCTTTGAAGAAAAAAANNAATGACCACCGGGGATGGCGGAATGATCAGCTCTGATAATTCTGAACTAATTTTACCTCTTAAAGCCAACAGGTGGGTCGGAATAGATAAAGATACCTGGAAGCGGGAACTCTCGATTAAAAATGAAGAAGAAAACAATAAACACTGGTATTATGAAATCGCCGTTCTTGGTTATAAATATAATATGAATGATTTATCTGCATCTATAGGCTTGATACAGTTAAAAAAAATTGATTCGATGAATAAAAAAAGAAGCGGGATTATTTCAAGATATTTGGAAGGTATTAAAGGATTTAATAATATTAAACCATTATTACCGTATGAACCCGGTAACAATAATTATTGGCTGTTCGGAGTTCGTTGCAAAAAAAGAGACAAACTGATTTCATTTTTAAAAACAAATGGAATTGCAACCGGAGTACATTATATGCCGCTTGAATTGCATCCCTTTTTTAAACGCTGGGATAATGGATGCATGGTTTCAAAAAATATATGGAAGGAATTTATCACTCTTCCATTGCATACAAAATTGCTCGATGAAGAAATTGATTATATTATTGAAAAATTAAAAGTCTTCGATGATAAATTTTAAATTTTACGAAAATGTATCCTGAGGTTACCGTATTGATTTTAAGTTTTAACGGTAAATATCTTCTGGAAGAATGCTTAACTTCTTATCTGAACAATGATTATCCGAATTTTAAAATTTGCGTAATTGATAATGGCTCTGATGATGGCACTCAGAAATATGTAAACGAGAAATTCCCAAATGTAAAAGTGATAAGAACAGATATTAATCTGGGATATTCGGGAGGTTTTAATTTAGGTCTTAAATATTCGTTTGATGAAAATAAATCAGATTATACATTAATTTCTAATAACGACATTAAAGCCGATTCAAAGATGATTTCTGAATTAGTAAAAGTTGCGGAAACAGATCCGCTAATCGGATTTACAACGGGTAAAGTATATTATTATAATAATCCTGATGTACTTCAAACTGTTGGCAAACGCGAGCATCCGGTTCGCTGGAATGGCGGTCACATTGGAAATCAGGAAGTTGATTCGGGTCAGTATGATGAAATTAAAGAAAGATATTTTGCTGATGATATATTTACGCTCGTTAGCAAAAAAATGTATTACGAGATAGGTGGTTATGATTCATTATTTCTCTTCCAGTCTGAAGAATATGATTGGCAGGCAAGAGCAAAAAAAGCAGGATACAAAATAATGTATACACCCGGTGCAAAAATCTGGCATAAAGTAAGTATGACTATCGGAAAAGAATCGGCTTTCAAAGCTTACTATGATTCACGAAATCCTTCACTCGTAATACTTAAACATAAAACAGCTAAATATTTCAGAAAATATTTTTGGCTGCATTTTAGGAAAGATATCTTTCATTCTTCACTTGTGAATTTGAAAAATTTAAGATTTAAAACATCTTTTTTCATTTGGAAAGGCTTTTTTTCCAGTTTAATCTGGGGATTCAAGAATAAAAAATTTACCTTTAAACACTTCATCTGATAATAAATATATTTGGATAAATCGATAGGGCAAAATCTGGATGTCTGGAAAGAACTTAGAAAGGATATTACTCCTGAATCCGAAATAAGAATGTGGGATATTTATGGTGGAAGACAATGGGTGTTAAAATATGTTCCGAGATTTGGTAAAATTATTGAAGCCGGGTGTGGAATGGGAAGATATGATTTCTATCTATCAAAATTAGGATTCAATATTGAAGGTGTGGATTTCGATTATGAATTAATTAATTATCTTGAAGACTGGCAAAAGAATAGAAATATTAATACAAAATTTGTATTCAGTAATATTTCGAAATTACCTTACGAAGACAACAGCCTTAATTGTTGCATATCTATAGGCGTGGTCGAACATTTTATCGAAGGTCCCTATTTACCGATTTCTGAGTTTTATAGAGTGTTAAAACCCGGCGGAATTGCTATTATTGCTACTCCTTCTATACATTTTGCAAATGCATTTCACCATTTAAAATTAAAAATAAGAAATTATCTGAAAAAGATTTTCAGATTAAATTTGGAAGATTCTCCGTTCTTCCAATATTGGATCAGACCCCGACGATTGAAAAAAGAAGTTGAAAAAAGCGGACTTAAAGTTACAAGATTTTGCGGACTCGATTTGCTTTATCCTTTTTATGAAATTGGAAACAGGAAAAGTAATAATATTAATCCTAAATCATTTTCCGTATTCATAGCAAATTTATTTGAAAATACTTTTTTAGCAAATTTTGGTGCTCAATCTTATACCGTATCATATAAGCCGGGTACTGATATGTTATGTTTTTTGTGCGGAGAAAATAAATCCTCGGAAATTTCTTTATCAAAATATGATGTTCCCATTTGCTCTGATTGTCAAGAAAAAGCACAAAGTAAATATTACAAAAAAGGAAAAGCTGTTAAATTATCCTTGCCGTATTTGATAAAACCGCCTGTGAAACCTGTTACTGAAGAATTATGCGAATATTGTGGAGTGAAATATAATTCAGATGAATTGTTTGAAGATTTTGGATTTTCTAAAAAAGTTTGTCCTTCGTGTTTAAAGAATATAGATATAAATATCGAGCTCTCCAATAAATTCGTGAAACCAATCTGGCGAAAGAGACATAATTAATTTAATTTTAAAAAATTGAGATTAGGTATAAGAAAATCTATAGGTAAAGTCTTAAGAAACATCAGGAAATATGAATTTCGGTTCAGGAAATTCATTTTAGGATTTGAAAGTGCAGTATGTATGTTTTGTTATATAGATAAATACAGCGCAAAGAAAATTCTAACAGACCAGAAAGTTAAAATTGGTAAAAATTGTGATATCGAAACACCATTGTATTTTCACAATTGTCAGGATTTCTCTAAATTAAGTATTGGAGATAACTGTCACATCGGAAAAAATTGTTTCTTCGATTTGAGCGATGAAATAATGATTAAAGATAATGTGATTGTATCTATGCAGTGTACTTTTTTAACACATCTCGACGCTTCGTATTCGAAAATTTCTAAAGTGTATCCTAAAACAAAAAAACCTATTATAATAAATAATGATTCTTATTTAGGTGCAAATTGTACTATATTAATGGGTGTTGAATTAGGGTCCTGTAACCTTGTTTCTGCCGGAAGCGTTGTTATTAAATCATCGCCGGAAAATTCCTTTTTAGCAGGTGTTCCCGCAGTTATCAATAAACAAATTAAGTTTTAATTGTTAGCACAGAAATTAGTTCTTAGTTATGCGTCAAAAATTGCCGTTCAGTTTATCCAGATGGCAGCAATGTTCGTTGTTGCCAGGATAGTTGGTCCTAATGTTTTAGGAACTGTAGCTTTCGGTTTAGCCTTTGTTTCTATGTTTTTATTTGTTTCTGATTTGGGCTTAAGTTCTGCTCATATGAAATTGATATCGGAAGGTCAGGATGAGGCAAAATGTATCGGTACTTTTGGCCGTTTAAAAATTATTCTGACGGGAGTATTTGTTCTTGTAGTACTTTCTGTTTTCTTCAGTCAGAAATATTTGTTCAATGTAAAATTTGAGAGCAAAGAACACGAATATGTAATTTTTATTTATTTGATTATTGTTGCGATTGGTCAGCTTCTTTATATTGCGACTTCTACGTTTGCTGCTAAAACAGAACAGGCAAAACAGGATTTACCGAATTTTCTGCAAACCCTGGCATATCAGATATTACGTGTGATAGTTGTGTTGTTGGGGTTCAGAGCAATTGGATTATCTTTGGCTAATTTAGGTGCGGTTTTACTTGTTATTCCTGTCTATTATTTATTGTTCAAGGATTATAAGATTGGTAAATTTGATAAAGAACTGGCGAAGAAATATTTAACAATCTCAATTCCTGTTTTTGTGATTTTAATAGCACAGACCGTTGTATATTCCACTGATAGGGTGATTTTGCAATACCTGACCAATTCCGAAGAGGTGGGATATTATGCCGCCGGTTTCGGAATAAGCCAGTTTATAAGAATAATTGAATCTTCTGCAGGAATTTTGTTCTTTCCGCTCTTTTCAAAAAATATTGCGGAAAACGAATTCGATTCTTTAAATAAAAGTGTAAATAAATACGAAAGGTTCACTCTTGCTTTTATTTTTCCGGTAGTTATTTTTATTGTTATTTGTTCGGATCTTGTTGTACAGTTATCTCTGGGACATAAGTTCATTCAGACGATTCCTATTCTTTCTCTCGTTACATTATCAATGTTTGTGTCCGTTACAAATCTTCCTTATATAAACATAATTTCCGGAAAAGGATTGTTCAGGTTATCCGCAACAATATATGTCGCTACTGCTGTGATCTTTGTGGGTTTGGCGTTTTTATTCGTATCGCCTTCATTATTAAATCTGAAGGGAATTGGTGTGGCATTATCATTGCTGCTTACAAATATTATACTTGGAACGGTATTTATGATTTATGTTAGTAAAAAGCAATCTGAAGTAATAATATTACATGGAAAATATATGCTGATTTATGGCATTATCTTTCNNTTTTCTTATTTTCGGATTAGTTTGGAAAATTATTTTTAGTGTCCTATTTTTTATTTTGTATTTCCTGTTATCGTATTTTTTAGGAATTATAAAAAAAGAAGATTGGCTTATGGTTCTTGAAATAACTAATATTAAAAAACTATTAAATTATATTAATACAGAGATAAAATTTAGAAAATAATAATTAAATTTATGGATATAAGAGGTAAAAAAATTCTTGTTGTTGGTGGCGCCGGATTTATTGGTTCTCATATTGTTGATGAACTTATTAAGGAAGATGTAAAACAGGTTATAGTTTATGATAATTTTTGCAGAGGTACTATGATGAATCTGAAAAATGCCCTCAAAGATTCCCGTGTGAGAATTTATGAAATCGGGGGTGATATTATGCAAACGGATATTTTGAATAATGCGGTAAAAGAAAGCGATTGTGTCTTTCATCTTGCCGCTTTATGGCTGCTTCAGTGTCACGAGTTTCCAAGGTCCGCTTTTGATGTTAATATAAAAGGTACTTACAATGTACTTGAATCCTGCCGTGACAATAATATTCAACGGCTCGTATATTCTTCATCTGCATCGGTTTATGGTGATGCAGTAGAATTGCCTATGACAGAAGAACATCCGTTTAATAACCGGACTTTTTATGGTGCAACGAAAATTGCCGGTGAAGCTATGTGCAGGGCTTTTAACGAGAGGTATAATGTTCCGTATGTAGGACTCAGATATATGAATGTTTACGGACCAAGACAGGATTACAAAGGAACGTATATTGCAGTAATTATGAAAATCCTTGACAGGATTGATAAGGGATTGCCTCCCATTGTGTACGGGGATGGTTCGCAAAGTTATGATTTCATATTTGTTTCAGATGTTGCGGAAGCAAATATTTGCGCGATGAAAAGCGATTCTGCAGATAAATTTTATAACATCGGAAGCGGAATTAAAACTTCCATCNNTGCGAACTGCTTCTTGAATTAACAAATTCTGATTTAAAAATTCAATTTGAGCCGGCAGGATTGACGTTCGTAACAAATAGAATCGGAAGTACTGAACTAGCAGAGAACGATTTGAAATTTAAATATCGAACCGAATTGAAAGAAGGACTTCGAAGATTGATAGAGTGGCGTGAAGAACAAAAAAGCACAAGAAAGGATAAATAATTTGAATATTCCGATAGCTAAAACGGTATTTAAAGATAGTGAATTGAAAAATATACTGAAACCTTTAAAATNNTAAAATCAGGTTGGGTAGTACAGGGTAAATATGTAAAAGAATTCGAAGATAAATGGTGTAAATTTACCGGTGCGAAAAATTCTGTCGCTGTTACAAGTTGCACGACTGCTTTGCATCTTTCACTGGCTTCATTAGGTGTAAAAGAAGATGATGAAATATTATTACCGTCTTTTACGTGGATTGCAACTGCAAATGCTGTTGAATATCTAAAAGCAAAACCTGTTTTTTGCGACATAGATATTGACACTTTTAATATTAATATCGGCTCATTGCAAAGTAATCTCACGAAAAAGACAAAAGGGATAATACCTGTTCATCTTTTCGGGCTATCTGCCGATATGAATCCAATAATCGAATTTGCAAATAAAAATAAATTATTAGTAATTGAAGATGCTGCCTGTGGTTTCGGCGCAGAATATAATAACATTCATGTGGGTAATTTTGGTAATACCGGTTGTTTTAGTTTCCATCCAAGGAAAGCTATAACTACAGGCGAAGGTGGAATGATTACTACAAATAGTTCCGAACTCGCTGTTTTATTAAGGGCTTTGCGTGACCATGGCGCAACTATAAGTGATTTTCAAAGACATAATGGAGCGAAACCTTATCTTCTGCCCGATTTTCCTTATCTCGGATATAACTATAGAATGACGGATATTCAGGCGTCTATTGGAACCTCACAAATGGATAGGGCATCTAAAATTAAAAATCGCCGTAAAGAAATTGCGGAATTTTATAATGATAAATTAGATAAAGTGAACTGGATTAAGAAACCTTTTAAAAAAGAAAAATATTCTCACGGTTACCAGTCTTATGTTTGTCTTTTCGAGCCTGAAGAAATAACGCTTAAGAATATTAGTAAAATAAACAAACAACGGAATGATTTTATGGAATACCTGCAATCGAATGGTATATCAACAAGACCCGGAACGCATGCTGTCCATCTTTTAAAATATTATTCAAAAAAATATAAAATCAAACCAAAAGATTTTCCGAATGCATACATTGCGGATAAATGCAGTATTGCCTTACCGCTGTTCGTTGATTTAACAAACGAAGAATTAAATTTTGTCACCAAAAAAATTGTTAAATACAAAATAAAAAAATAAATGTGCGGAATTACCGGAATATTTAATACTAATTCGAAACCTATTTCCCTTCCAATTTTGAAGCAAATGACGGATATAATCAAACACCGTGGTCCCGATAGCGAAGGGTTCTGGTATGATTCATTCATTGGTTTTGGGCACAGAAGATTGTCCATTATAGATTTATCTCCATTGGCTTCTCAACCTATGTCGACTGATAACGGAAGAATTGTTATAACTTATAACGGAGAAATTTATAATTTTCAGAACTTGAGAATCGAATTGGAATCACGCGGACATTCCTTTAAATCGAGGTCAGATACAGAAGTAGTATTAAAGGCATATAAAGAATGGGGAAAAGATTGTGTTTCGAAGTTCAATGGAATGTTCGCTTTTGCTATTTGGGATAAAAATATAAATACCCTGTTGCTTTTCAGAGATAGATACGGCATTAAACCTCTGTATTATTACAAAAAAGATGGCATATTTCTGTTTTCTTCCGAAATAAAATCATTTTTAAAACATCCGGATTTTTCTGTTAATGTTTGCATACCTGCTATGAGCGAGTATTTTTCATTTCAGAATATTTTTTCTAACCTGACACTTTTTGAAGATGTAAAATTATTACAGCCTGCTAATATTTTATCTGTAGAACTAAACAAACCCGATTCTCTTAAGTGTGAGAGATATTGGGATTTTGATTTCAAGGATTCGGATGACCTGACGGAAATAGAATATGTTAACGAATTAAAAAGACTTTTCGAACAGGCTGTTAATCGTCAATTGATTAGTGATGTTGAAATTGGTTCGTATTTAAGCGGCGGACTCGATTCAGGATCAATAACCTGTATTGCCAGCAAAACATTCAAAAACCTTAAAACTTTCACTTGCGGTTTCGACCTTTCATCTGCATCAGGACTTGAACTTAGTTTTGATGAAAGGAAAAAAGCGGAATCACTTTCAAATATTTATAAAACCGAACATTATGAGGTTGTTTTAAAAGCAGGTGATATGGAACGAGTTATGGAAGAGCTTATCTGGCACCTTGAAGATTTACGCGTTGGGCAATCTTATCCCAACTTTTATGTTTCAAGGTTAGCCAGCAAATTTGTAAAGGTGGTTTTATCAGGCGCCGGCGGTGATGAACTCTTTGCCGGTTATCCCTGGAGGTATTACAGGGCTATTGTAAATGATGATACCGACCATTATGTGGATAAATATTATAAATATTGGCAAAGAATTATAAATGATAAAGTAAAAAATAAATTCTTTCAGCCGGAATTACAAAAGAAAATATCTGACTATTCTGTTAAACAGGTTTTTAGAAAAGTTATAAACGGGAAAGCGCTCAATATAAGTTCACCGGAGGAATACCTGAATCGATCACTTTATTTTGAAATAAAAACTTTTCTGCACGGGCTGCTTCTGGTAGAAGATAAACTAAGCATGGCTCACGGTCTGGAGACTCGTGTACCTTTTCTCGATAACGATTTGGTTGATTTTTCTATGAAGGTTCCGGTTAAATATAAATTAAAGAATCTTACTAAAGTAATCCGTATGAACGAAAATGTCGCTGAACCAAAAAGGGAAAGATATTATAAAAGAACCAGTGACGGTAAACTGATTTTAAGAAATGTATTATCACATTATGTTCCGTTAGATTATTCAAAAGGCTTGAAACAGGGATTTGCTGCTCCGGATTCAAGCTGGTTTAAAGGGGAAAGTATAGATTATATTAAAAATTTATTATTCGATAAAAGAGCAAGAATTTATGATTATATTCAACCAAGTCTAGCGCGTGATTTAATGAATGAGCACTTTGAAGGGAGAACAAACAGAAGATTATTAATCTGGTCTCTACTTTGTTTTGAATGGTGGAATAGAATTTTTAAATAAAATTATATGAATGATAATAGTGATATTGATTTACTAAAAGAAAAAATTATTTCCCTTTGGGAAAAATTAAGAAATGAATATAAAAGTAAATTCGACAGGGATTTACCTTTTGATGAATTACTTTCTGATAGATGGAACAGAGCTAAAGAACTTGGCTTTGGCGAAAATACAAGCATTTATCTGAATAGTTATGTCTATGGAAATGTCAGTGTAGGGAAAAATACCTGGATTGGTCCTTTTACGATTCTTGAAGGAACCGGAGGATTAACAATTGGGGATAACTGCAGCATTTCTGCCGGAGTCCAGATTTATACTCATAATTCTGTAAAATGGGCTGTCTCGAACGGCAAAGAAAACTATGAACATCAACCGGTTTCAATTGGAAACTGCTGCTTCATTGGTCCAAACTCTATTATTAAAAATGGAATTTCTGTTGGTGAACATTCAATTGTTGCAGCCGGAAGTTTTGTAAATAAAAATGTCGTCCCTTATTCAATCGTAGCAGGCAATCCCGCTAAATTAATCGGGAAGGTTATTTTATCCGATGACAATAAAGTTACATTGGATTATCTCAAAAAATAATATTGTGTTTAATTTAACTATATTTTCAGTGTTATGATTGTGATAGTTGATTATGGTATGGGTAATTTAGGCTCATTGAGTAATATGTTCATAAAGATTAACCAGGAAGCGAAAATATCTTCTTCAATTCAGGATATCGAAACTGCCGATAAACTAATTTTACCCGGAGTGGGTTCATTTGATAACGGGATGAGAAATTTGAACGATTTAAATTTAATTCCTATCCTTTATAAAAGAGTTATCATTGATAAAATTCCCGTTTTGGGAGTATGTCTCGGTATGCAATTGTTTACGGAAAAAAGTGAGGAGGGACAGTTAAAAGGACTTGGCTGGATAAAAGGAGAAACAAAAAAATTTAATTTTCCTCAAAAAGAAAATAATTTGAAAATTCCTCATATGGGATGGAATTCAGTTAATTTTTCAAAAGATAATAAGCTTATAAAAAATCTTCCTGCTGATTCAAAATATTATTTTGTTCATTCATATTATGTAGTTTGCCGTGATAGGTCTGATGTATTGATGTCGACGTTTCATGGCATAGAATTCGATTCAGCATTACAAAAAGATAATATCTATGGGGTCCAGTTCCATCCCGAAAAAAGTCATAAATATGGCATCGTGTTGTTTAAAAATTTTTGTAATTTGAATAATGATTTAACTTTCGATTTATTAATCTAATAATTTAACCTCACACTTAAATGATATCAGATAAATTTATTGCTTTTTCTACAGATATTGATTGGGCTTGCGATGAAGTTATTATTGATTTATTAAATATCTTCGAAGAAAATAATATTAAGTTGACTATTTTTTCTACGCATGCAACCAAAGTGCTGGACAAGTTAAACGAAGAATTATTTGAAATTGCGCTTCATCCTAATTTTAATTATTTATTAAATGGCTATGGAAAAAATGCTGAAGAAATAATGAATGATATGTGTAATATTTATCCGGACGCGAAAGGTATAAGATCTCATTTCGATATGCACAGCTATTCACTCTGCGAGTTATTCAAACAAAAAGGTCTGATGTACGAGTCAAATATTTTTTTGCCGTATAATAATAATATCAAACCTTTCGTATCGTGGAACGGGTTATATCAAATTCCATTTAACTGGGAAGATGATATTCACTTTCTATATAACAAATCATTTGAAAATTCGGGTTTAAATATTCTTGATGATAATATTATATTTAATTTCCACCCTATACACGTTTTCTTAAATTCGGAAAATCAGGAAAGGTATTTAGCAGCAAAACCGTATTATACAGATTATAACAAGTTAAAAGATTTTATTAACAAATCGGATACAAAAGGTTCGAGAGATTTACTTCTGAAAACAATAAATGAAGTTTTAAACAATAATATTAAAACTTATAAACTTTTAGATATAGTAAAATGATTAATTCATTTATCGGTGGATTATTCTATACGGAGGAAATTCTAAAATCGAGCACAAAATATTTATTGATTTCATAAAAAAATCAGATATGAATTATTAATGGACAAAAGTAATTACTTTAAACAAATGGATAATCTGAAGATTTGCAAGCGTTGCATATATGACGAAACTATTCCCGGTATAACATTTAATGCTGATGGTATTTGCAATTATTGTGAAATGATAGATTCCCTTAAAAATGAATACAAGACGGGGACTAAAGAAGGCGAAGAAATGTTTTTAAAGTTTGTTGAGGAAATAAAGAAAAAAGGTCGCGGGAAAAAATATGATTGTGTCGTAGGCGTAAGTGGAGGAACAGACTCATCCTATATGATTTACAAGGCTGTAAAAGAATACGGATTGAGAGTATTGGCAGTTCATTACGACAATACTTACAACTCATCTATAGCTACGGAAAATATCAGAAAGGTACTTGGAAAACTGAATGTCGATTTATATACATACGTTGTTGACAATAAAGAGATGGACGATATTTTTCGGTCTTTTCTTAAAGCAAGTGTTCCTGAACTGGACGCCGCAACGGATATCGCTATTGCGGAAGTGTTATACAGAGCATGCGCAAAATATGGTGTTACATACATTCTTGAAGGACATTCATTTATGGCTGAAGGTGTATCACCGATCGGATATATGTACGCTGACGGGAAATATATTGAGTCGATTCAAAAAAAATTCGGAACTTGCAAAATAAAATCATATCCTAATATGCCCATTCTTTCTTTTTTGAAGTGGATTACATTTTACAGAATAAAAAAAATCAGACCTTTATGGTATATAGATTATTCAAGAAAAGAAGCAACNNGCAAGAAGTATACTGGAGAAAGAATTTGGTTGGATATATTATCAGGGACATCATCTTGAAAACAGAATAACGGCTTTTCATCATAGCTATTATAACCCTCGAAAATTTAATATAGACCAGAGAAATAATAGTCTTTCAGCTTCTGTTCGTTCAGGAATAATCTCAAGGGAAGAAGCATTGATGGAATATGCGAGCCCGCCTTTTTTAGAACCTGAACTTTTAGAATATCTGATTAAACGTTTGGGATTCACTGAATCAGAATTTGAAGAAATTATGTCAATACCGCCTAAATATTATTACGAATACAAAACTTACAAAAAGATATTTGAACTATTACGTCCGTATTTTTGGGTAATGTATAAATTCAGTCTCGTTCCAAAAAGTTTTTATTTGAAATATGCTTGTAAAAAAGGTTTCTGATTTTCACAAATTTAGTTAAATAATGTCCGAGTTTACTGAGATCAGATATAATGTTAATTTATTTTAAGTAAAAATGCTTCAAACAAGAGTTATTCCTTGTCTGCAATTGGTAGGTAAAAGTCTGGTTAAAACAATTCGCTTTAAGGAATTTCAGTATATCGGAGATCCAATCAATACAGTCAGGATCTTCAATGAACTGGAAGTTGATGAGCTATGTTTCCTTAATATCAGAGCGACTGTGGAAAATCTTTCTCCCGATTTAGATGTTCTGAACGAAATTGCCAATGAATGTTTTATGCCTCTCTCATACGGCGGAGGCGTGAAAGATTTTGATATAGCAAAAAAAATATTTTCAATTGGTTTCGAGAAAATTATAATAAATTCGTATGCTATTGAAAATCATGAATTCGTTAAAAAAATATCAGAGCACTTTGGCTCTCAATCTGTTATCGGTTCCATCGATGTTAAAAAGAATTTATGGGGTAATTACAACGTATATAAAAATGACGGTACGGAAAAAACGAAACTTGACGTTCTGGAGTGGGCAAAGAAATTGGAAGAATTGGGAGCGGGAGAATTGTTGATAACATCCATGGATAATGACGGGACATGGGAGGGATTCGATATTAATATTATCAGGCAAATAACCTCGATTGTTAATATTCCTGTTATTGCTAACGGAGGTGCGGGTAATGTTAAACATATAGGAGAGGCTGTTAAATCCGGAGGGGCTTCTGCGGTTGCTCTGGGAAGTATGGTTGTATTTCAAAAAAAAGGAATGGGGGTGCTCGTGAATTTTCCCGATAAAAATATTCTTAATCAAATATTATCCGAAACTTAATGTCATTTTGCGGGGAAATATCGGGACTTCTGCATAATTTAAACATATTAATTTTAATACTTTTTATTATAAAAATTTAATTAACGGATAAACTAAAAATAAATTTGAACGAGTGGAACAAAAAAAAATTACAATTATAAATATTACATCTGAGATACCATCGTTAAAATATCTGGAATTTATAAATCCGGAAGATTTTATAAAAAATCGCGGTAAGGCTGAATATATCAAATTAGAAAACAGCAAACTATGGGTAGGTTTCTTTAATGATTTTCATCACATCACGGCTGTTGANNGTGTGTTTAAAAAAAGTGACAAGTATAATATTGAATGCTGGAGACCTTATGGAAATATTATTGATAAACCCTATACGAAATATTTTGAAGGTATATTACATAAAGTTTTTCCATCCAGAGATTTAAAAATTTGGAGGACAGGTTATTGGCATTGGTCAGATATGATGTTAAAAGAATTAGAATTGAGGCTTAATTCAAAAGAAAAAATATTATTGCACATTCATGATGGTCATACAAATTTCATTACAAATCTAATTTTAAAAATCAGTAAATATAATATTCCTATTATCTATCAACATCGGGGTGGCTGGTATAACTACTTTGACTTTATATATCGCAGAAGAAATCCAATATCATTAATTACATATTTGAAACAAAAACAAGTATTAAGATATATATCGTATTATTTATCAGGTTCAATATTCGAATACCGTTTCCTTAAAGATAAATTAAAGATGGAAAATGTCTGCTATTATATGGATGGAGTTGATTTTGATTATTTTACTCCCGGTGATAAAATTGAAGCAAGGAAAAAACTCAATCTTCCACTCGACAAAAAAATTATTTTAAACGTGGGTCGTTTTGATACTCCGGGTGGTGTTGATTTATTATTGCGTATATATAAAAAAATTAAAGAGACCCGAAATGATATTGAGCTGCTATTGGTCGGAGGATATTCTTATAATGAGTGTTATAATGAAGCTAAAAATGCAGGAGCTTATCTGGTGGAAAGAATCCCTGAAGAATCCTTGCTTGATTATTATCGTGCTGCGGACGTCTATGCCCTCCCTATAAAGGAATATCTTTTCAGAAATTTTGGTGGAATAGGAACCGCTACAATTCAGGCTCTGGCTTGTGGATTGCCGGTCGTTAGCTATAATATCCTGAATGTACCGGGTTCTGATGATGAAATAGAAAAAATCGGGAAAATATTCGATACTGATTTAGAGCTTTATAATAATATATTATATATTCTTGATAATGAAGGTCTGTATAAAGATTGCAGGGAAGTTGCGAAAAAGTATTACGAGAAAAACACAGTTATTGATTCACTTTTGCTTAAGTATAAGGAAATAATAAATCAATATTATCCTGAGAAGGGCATGCAGTTATCGGGGTAGATGTAAATAAAAATAAAGTCGAAATAATTAATTCGGGTAAATCTAACATAATTTAATCACAGGCCGACGAATTATTTGATAAAGGAGTTAAAAACAAAAATATTATTGCAACGCAGGAATATCTGAAAGCAATCCAATATTCGGACATTGCTTTTATTTGCGTCGGTACTACGGTTTCTGAATCAATAATTGCAGATATATAGCAATTAAATATTATGATAAAAAGTAATGATGGAAAAGTACCTGGTACGTATAATGAGCTATTTAAAAGGTATTATAAAAGAGTTTATATTTCAGAAATATATAAGTACCTGCTTAATTTTAATAATCAACCTGAGAAATATTTTTTAATAATTCTAATGATGCAAAATGTCACAAGTAAATAAAACAAATATTAATTATAACTGTAAATTTTTTAAAGGAACATTCCCGTGTGAATATAATAAAAAATTTGGCTTAATATGTGATAAATGTAAATATTTTTCGGTTTTTAATAAAAGAATTTTAATTATAAAATTATCTGCAATTGGAGATGTATTATNNTTATTCTTCCATCTCTCAAAAGGAAATATAAGAATTCATCAATAACCTGGATTACTAATCACGAAGCGTTACCAATAATTAAAAATAATAAATATATAAATAACATTTATACTAAAGAATATTATAAAAATTATATACTTCCCGTTGAAAATTATGATATCGCTATAAATCTTGATAATGAGTATATCAGCTGTTCGCTGTTATATCAGACGAAATCAAAAAATAAATATGGATTTAGTTTAAATGAGGAAGGAAAAATTTATCCGGTAAACTCCAATGCTCGGAAATGGTTAGAGATGGCTTGTTTTGACCAAATAAAAAAATCCAATAAATTATTTTATCAGGATATTATAGCGGAATTATGTGAAATAAAAGAATATAAAAGAAATCCGTTATTTTTTTTTGATAACGAAGAAAAAATATTTAAAAATAAAATCAAAAAAAAATATCATATTTCAAAAAGGGACATAATTATAGGTATTTACCCCGGTTCGGGTAAAAAATGGATATCTAAAAGATGGAATATTAAAAATTATATTTCTTTAGTCGAGTTAATAATCAAAAACACAAATGATTTAAAAATATTTATTATTTGCGGTATTGATGAACAGGATTTATTTAATGAGATTATTAAATTAAAAAGCGATAGAATAATTATACCTGAAGTTATTAAAGAGATAAGAAAATTAGCAGTTTATTTGAGTTTATGTAATTTACTTGTTACAGGTGATACTGTATCTCTACATTTTGCAAATGCTTTTTCTACTAATACAGTAGCATTAATAGGACCCACTTCACCAGCTGAATTATATTTAGCCAGCGGAAAAATATTTAGACCTAAAGATAGATGCGAATGTTTTTACGAAAGTTATTGCAAATTGGAGCGACATTGTTTGGATTCAATAACTCCGCAAATTATTTTTAATAATATTGCTAAATATTTAAAAATATTGAGTCGTTAATTAAAAGTTAATTATTAATTATATT
>PNBM01000104.1 GCA_003135995.1 Ignavibacteriota bacterium
AAACTTCAAAATCAAACAAAAATTGAGGGGATTCCCGATAAGAACATTCGGGAATGACATTTCATTTGAGTTTTCACACAATCTCCGGAGTGTTGTAACCAGAACCTAATAAATATTTTTATAATTGATATTTAAGTAAAGACATGAATTATTATAATAATGTACTCGAATTAATTGGTAAAACTCCATTGGTTAAATTGAATAAATTGACTAAAGGATTTAAAGCTACGGTTTTAGGGAAAATGGAATCTTATAATCCGGGTGGAAGCGTGAAGGACAGGATTGGACTTGCTATGATTGAAGAAGCTGAAAAAGACGGAAAGTTGAAACCGGGCGGGACAATTATCGAAGCTACAAGCGGGAATACGGGCATAGGGCTTGCATTAACGGCGGCGGTGAAAGGATATAAATCTATAATAGTGGTTACGGATAAAGTAAGTCAGGAAAAAAGAAATTATTTAAAAGCACTTGGTTCTGAAGTCATTGTTGTTCCGAAAGCTGCGCCGCACGATTCACCTGAATATTATATAAATAAAGCAATCAGCATTGCTGAAAAAACTCCGAATTCATATTACACAGGTCAATACACAAACTTTGCAAATCCAAATGCACATTATAAAACAACCGGTCCCGAAATCTGGGAAGCTACGGAAGGAAAAATAACACACTTCGTTGCGGGACTTGGTACGGCAGGAACAATAACAGGGACAGCAAAATATTTGAAAGAAAAAAATCCGAAAATAAAAGTAATAGGAGCGGACCCTATAGGTTCAATCGGGAAGGTGTATAAAGAAACAGGGAAAATCGGCGAATGCGGACCATATCTGGTAGAAGGCATCGGGCTGGATATTATTCCTGAAATAATGGATATAAACCTGATTGATGAAGTTATAGAGGTGACTGATAAAAATTCAATACAAACTTGCAGAAGACTTACTCGTGAAGAAGGAATGTTTTGCGGTGCATCGACCGGAACGCTTGCTTATGTTGCTCTCGATATTGCAAAAAATTTAGATGAAAACGGAGTAGTTGTTTTCATCGTATGCGATACCGGTGAGAGATATCTCAGCAAATACTACAATGAAGAATGGCTGAAAGCAAATGGGATAGAGTAATTAAAATAAATCAACATTTATGTTGAGAAGTTAATTTAATAGACGATATAAATGTCGTTTTACTATAAAGAAACAACATAAATGTTGTTATAAATAAATTAATTTCAAAATTATGAAATTTGCAACGAAAGCAATTCACGCCGGGCAGGAGCCGGAAAAAGTAACGGGTGCTGTAACTACTCCCATTTTTCAAACCTCAACTTATGCTGACGATAAACTTGGTATAAACAAGGGATATGATTACGGAAGAACGATAAATCCCACAAGAGAAGCGCTTGAAAAAAATCTTGCCGTACTTGAAAACGGGAAATTCGGATTTTGTTTTTCTTCAGGTATGTCGGCAGTACACTCTGTTATATCTATGTTCAAACCGGGAGACCATGTGATTTGTTCTGATAATGTTTACGGAGGCACGTACAGGTTGTTTGAACAAATAATAAAAGAATATGGAATCGAATTTACATTCATAAATACTTCTGACAATGATTTAATAAAAAAGTCGTTAAAGAAAAATACAAAACTTATTTATGTCGAGACTCCCACTAACCCGATGCTTGGAATAACTGATTTGGAAGTTGTCGGTAAAATCGGTAAATCAAAAAAAATTATTACATGCGTAGATAATACTTTCATTACACCTTATTTTCAGAATCCGCTTGATTTTGGAATAGACATAGTACTGCATAGTTCAACAAAATATTTGAACGGGCATTGTGATGTTATAGGCGGATGCGTTGTTACATCAGATAAAGGGATAGCAGAAAAAATAAAATTTATTCAGAATGCAATCGGTGCGGTTCCCTCTCCTTTTGATTGTTTCCTGATATTACGCTCACTCAAAACACTTGCTCAAAGGATGAAAGCGCATAATGAGAATGCAATTGCGATTTGTGAAGTTTTAATAAAAGAGAAGAAGATTAAAAAAATATTTTATCCCGGATTAAAGAATCATCCGCAAGCAAATGTAATTAAAAAGCAGATGAGAGGTTTCGGCGGAATGATTTCAATTGACCTCGGTTCATATAAATCAGCTGAGAAATTTTGTAACGGTTTAAAAATATTTGAAATTGCGGAATCACTCGGAGGAGTTGAATCGCTTATTTGCCATCCCGCAACGATGACACACGGGAGTGTACCAAAAAGAATGAGAGTTAAACTCGGGATAACAGGTGGTCTTGTAAGATTATCAGTCGGTATTGAAGATAAGGAAGATTTGATTGAAGATATAAAAGGAGCAATACGGCTAACTTAATATATTTTCTTCACATTCTAAATTATAATTCATGTCTCGGGAGTCCCTAAAAAGCAGGAGACTCCCCGAGACGTGAAAAAATTGAGGATATAGAAGGTGCATTAAAATTTATTTAATTTATGTTTTATAAAATATTCAAGAATTATTTAATTATTTTATTTTTTCTATTTTATTCAAATGCACTGTTTTCGCAGAGTACATTAAAAACATATATCTTACCTAAATCAATTGATACGTCTTTATTCCGAACAATTAATAATTCAAGAAGTTATTTTTTAAACTCTGTAATCCCAATCACGGATAAATCTGTTTTTCCTGCTGCATTTTTAATGCCTATAGGACTATTTACTTTCTCAAGACTTAACAAAAATTATTATGATGAGAATTCTGCAATCTTAGCCGGGTTTTCCGAAATAGCGGGTACAGGTGTTACACTTGCAATAAAAAATCTTTTTAAGAGAGAACGACCATTCAGAGAATTAAAATATGTTTATTACGATGATAAAAATTCTCCCACGGACAGATACGCGTTCCCTTCAAATCACACGACGGCTACATTTGCTATGGCTACTGCTTTAACATTAAGATATCCAAATAAGCCTTTTCTTATTGCCGGTTCATATTTATATGCAAGTATTGTCGGATTCGGCAGAATGTATCTCGGTGTGCATTATCCTGCAGATGTATTAGGAGGAATACTTGTCGGTTCGGGCGGTGCGGTAATAATTTATTCCTTACGGAAGCAAATTATTACGTTTAAAAATAATCTATTCAAAGAAAAAGGGAATCAAGATAAGAATGAAAATTCGCAAAGCACTTCGCTCGTATTAATATCATTGGTTGGGAGTGATTTAATTAATTTTGTATTGAGTGGTTCACATGTAAGTAATAAATTACAAGTTAATTTTAATACTAACGAACAATTTAATGTTCAGTATAATTTTTAAAGAAATAATTTCACAGAGAGACACTGAGGAGGCACAGAGGAACACTGAGAAAAGCAAAAGAAATTATTTCCCTCGTTTATTACCCCAGATTAAGATGTGGAGTCTATCGGAATAGTTCATTTTATATTTCTTGCAAAGTTCAATAACAACAGGTCTTTTCTGTTCTATCTCTTCTTTTGTTATTCCCTCCGGCATCAGAAAAATATTATTATTCTTAAAACCAACTTCATTTGATAAGGAAATAATTTCGTACATATTACTTTCATCATTCACAACAAATTTCCATTGGACATCAATTTTTTTATTTATGTACAACCCATTATATATTTTTAATACGTCTGAATTTATTCTGTTTTGCTGATGCATTTTTTCGTACTCGCTGCCGATTGGGACAGAAGAATTTAATTTCGGACTTATGCTCATTAAGTTAATATGATTGACAAAATCACCGATGAATGTTCCATTGGTTTCTATTGTTATAAAAATATTATCCGATATTTTTTTAAATTCTTTGCAAAGTATATTCAATTCCTCGAGTTGTATCGTAGGCTCACCTCCGGTTATTACTACATCTACGGGAGAATAGATTTTATAAGCTTTGATAATTTCATCGATTTCGATGATACCAAGATTATTTTTATCTTCGGGATTCCAGCTTGTATATGAGGTATCGCAGAGATTACCACCGGNNTGGCATCGCAGGTTGCAATAATTTGTTCTGATAAAAAAAGAAGGAAAACCGCTTCGTTTTCCTTCTCCCTGGACTGAGTAAAATAATTCTGATATCTTCATCACTGATTTAAATGATTTTTCTATCACTGATTAATGTGATTTCACTATCACTGATTAAAATGATTTCACTAATTACTCTGATTAGAACTTTTCATTTTTATCACTGATTAAAAAAGAATTAATTAATTTTTGAATTCAGGTTTCCGTTAATTCCTGAATAACTTACAAGTTCGACTTTTACCGAACCTATTATTATACTAACCTGTACTTTAACGGGCATTTTTATTGCATCATCTGTCAGCCATACGACAATATCATCCGCCTTTGTGGAAAGGTCGCCTTCCCTGACATTCGGTTGCACCATTATACATCTGAATTTTCCAGCATCGGTTTCTGCCTCTTCCCGTCCCAGAAATTTTATAGGCAAAGAGACGGTAGAATTTTTATGAAAATACGGAATTCTTACAACGTCACCTTCTTTAGAGTTCGAAAAATCAAGAGTGCGGGCATAATAAAATGAACTTATGATATCCTGCGAATATTGTTGCAGAGTATATTCTTCATCAGGTTTTTTTTCACCCTTTACGGTTTGAGCAATTTTTATCTTAAGATTATCCTGGTCAAAAATAGCTTCATATTCCCTGCTATATTTTGGCTCCATTATTGATTGTTCGAATTTCCACGGGAAAATTCCTTCTACATCAATCAGACTTTTAAGTGTTTCTTTAAATTTATAAACCCATTCAAAACTTGGATTAGAACCGACGTCAACATTAACAGCATAACATTTTCTACCATTAATATTCTGATAATCAGGTAAGATTTCCATAGTTGCCGAACCGGCGGTAACGAATCCATAAGTAATTTGAAACGTGAATTTTTCTCCCGTTTTATAGGCAATTTGATTAATTTTTCTGAATTCCTTTTTTGCAGCAGTTGTGTCCTTCACACTTGTCGAATCCTGTGCCTGTAAACTGAATGCCGTTATTAACATAATAACGATGAACGAGATTAATTTTATCTTCATATATAATTTGTTTTTAATTATAAACTATTTATTTTTAAAAATGTTTCAATTGCATCCAGAATCTCTTTGATGGAAATCGAATTCATATCATTTGTCCCTTTTGGGCTGATTATAACAGTGTTTTCACTCAGCGGTTTCCATCTTTCGGGATTCATAGGAATTTTAGACGGATAGAATCCGATTATATTTTTATTTAAAGCACCGGCAATATGTACAGGTCCTGTTGAGTTTGAAATAAACAGACTCGAATTATCAATAAGAATCATTAACTCTTTAAGGTTCAATAAACCTGCAAGGTTGAAGATTCTGTTTCTTTCCTCAGATATAACAGAATTAATAATTTCACCGGTCGTGTTAATATCGTCTTTTGTGCCCGTTAAAACAACATTAAAATCCTTAAAATATTTTAATATTTCACTGCATAAATTTGTAATCTTATCCAAAGGTAAATCAACTGCAGAACCTTTACTTGAGGGATGAATTATTATAAATTTTTTCTGAAAATCGAATCCCTGTAATTTTTTTTGCAGATTTAGAAACTCTTCCTGCGAATATTTAAAATAATACTTTTTTTCGTAATTAATATTTTGAATCAGCGGTTTTAGTAAATTCAGATTATAGTCTGACTCATGTTTTTCCGCATATTTTCTGTGTTCATTAATTCTTTTATTATATAGAAACGAATACCATCTATATCCACTTCCAATCCTGATTTTAATCCCTGAAATAAGAAAAGAGAATGCGAGCACAAAGCGAGGAAAAACATTTATAGCAACATCGAACTTTTGATTCTTAAAATATCTGATTTTTGATTTGAATGATTGAAACTCTTCGATAAAAATAAGTTCATCTACGCCTTTATAATTTTCTATTAAATCTTTCACATAATTGCTAACAAGGAATGTTATTTTTGATTCCGGAAAATTTCTTTTCAATTCTGAAATAAGCGGCAGAGTTAAAATTACATCTCCCAATTTATCGGTTCGTGTAACTAATATTTTCTGTATGCTTTGATTATCAACCATCATCGTTTAAAAAATATTCATTATTCACATATTAATAACATTGAACCCCTACGGGGTTCAAATTAAGACATTAAATTCACTTTCTACAAATATTAAACCTCTACGAGGTTTTGAAATTATTAATTTCAAATATTCCTTCGAGAAGAATGAATTATTTATAAGTTACAACAATCTGGGATTTTTTCTGGTCTTTATCGAAACTAATCATCAATCCGATTTCCCTGTTATCTTTTTTCCAGCCTATCAGACCACCCTTATCACTAACCAGCGATTCACCGCCTTCGCCCAATTCAAATCCTCCCTTTTTCATTTCATCTTTAAAATATTCAAAAATATCTTTTGCGTTTTCCATAGATTCAAAAGTTACTGCTGTACCATCCGATGTAGCAAGCGAACCCATACATTTGGAATTTTTCGGTTTAGGAATATCGGCGGGATAATTCGATGGAATCCCTTCTGTCA
>PNBM01000184.1 GCA_003135995.1 Ignavibacteriota bacterium
TTAAACGGATTTGGATAATTTTGGAATAATTCAAAATTACCCGGAATTTCATTTGAATTATTATTTACGGAAGTAAGTATCCTGGAGGTAGAGACTCTTATAAACATAAGCTTCGATACAGCATAACCGTTGCTTTCATGACTAAAATAACTTCCGGGAATTGAATCCATCAACACCGTTATATTAGCATAATAAGCAGATGCTGAAGTATCATTCCATTTTGATATTCCGGGAAATGTCCAGTCTTTCATTGTGATAGTAGTATCAAAAGGAGATATCATTCCGGGAATTGCCCATGTTAAACCGCCATTTACCGATCCGGTCAGCCAGATGCTGTTAAATGAACAAGTATCATAAGAACCGCCAACATAGCTTTCAGAGCTATTCGGACCGAGTACTGCCATAAATGTAACAAAAATTGCTGAGCCGGAAATACCAATTCCGCACCTGCATAAAGGCGCTAGAACATCGGATGATGCACCACCGGCAAATGAAGGATGATAACCAACTTTGGAAGTATCTGCAATAATAATACTTCTGTTTGGGTCAGAACCGGGTAATATAGGCGACCAGAATCTGATATTATTCGGAGCACCGGGAAAAAATCCGCCTTCCTGAGTCTGTTTTATTGTTTCAAATACGACTTTGGGCGAATTACCTAAATAAACAATGTCTATCCCTCTTAAAGCGGCTAAACTATCTGTTGTAAAGTTTGCATCGAATATTTTATAAGGTGTACCAAAAGTTGAACCGTTATTGGTAGATTCAGTAAAATAAATATCACCTAAAGTAGGTGAACCGGGCAAATTATTTGCAATAAACACCAAACCGATTCTTCCGTCAGAACCTCTTGCTATTTTATATGTCTCTGCAGTCGTACCATTGAATGGTTGCCAGCCTAACCAGGTCCCGGGGCTGGAAACTGATGTACACACATTATAGAAAGAGGAATCAAATGAACTGGAATTTACCGCTCCAATCATTATAAATTTATTTGCGAGTGTAGAGTTGGATGTTGTTACAATTCTCGGCCAAATAATTTCATTATAAGATCTGTCTCCCGGGTCAAGACGTGTAAATGAACCAAGACCTTCAAATATATCGAGAAAAGCCTGAGCCCTTTGACTACCGCCTCCTGCAACTGAGTGATCTGCTATTATTTCAAAACTGTTTGTAGCTGATGAACCGTAAATATCAACAACTCCATATCCTGCACGTACATCAGGCACATTAGCAACAAACGACCAGGACACACCTTTATTAGTACTCTTCCAGTATTTAACTCTTCTGTTCGGGCTCGATGAAGGCGGGTCTGTTAAATTATCCCACATATAACAAGTATGAATGTTATTAGGGTTATAGGGATTCTGAGCAATATTATTCGGCGTACCGTTTGACATTAAATCATACATTGACAAATCATCGGTTGTATTGATTTGTAATCTCGAAATTGAAGTTATCCATCCCGGCGACAGGTTTTCTTTAAACGGTGCAGTCGATACAGGTCTCGGAAATTTATAACCTATATTGGTATTATTCAAATTGATACCAATCACAGCATCACCTCTGATAACAATCTTGCTTTTCATATTCGCAATTTTACTTTTCTGTTCAGGGGTCAAACCGGGACCCGAAAAAGTAATATTACTTGTAAATAAAATTACTATTAAAATTAATTTTTTTAACATTTTTTTCTCCTCAAGTTTATTTTAAAATAAATCCCCAATAATTTGTTTAATAAAATAACTTTTTTCCTAAACGCTGACTGATTAAATGGCTTGATTCACCTCCGTTAATCCTGAATGACATTATCAAAAAAATGAAAACTATTGTACATCTTTTGTCTATCTACGCAATCTACAGCAACATGAAAATTTGTTTATAAATCCCCTTTCCATATTGGTAATGTTTTTATATTATTTGATGTTTGTGTGTTTTTAAAATTTAACATGATATACAAAGTAATTTTTTCTTTTTATAATTTAATTAATAAATATAAAAACTTATTACAGTATATCCAGAAAAATAAATGAGTAGATGTTTATACTAATTAAAGATATTTACAATTTCAGAATTAATCAACATAAAAATATTAAAGTGATTTAAAAAAATTCAGTACCAGGGAGAAAAAAGCCGGCGTTCGCCGTATTCATAATCAGGGACGTTGGAACGATTGTAAATAAAAAAAGCCGGCAGGTATACCAACCGGCTTTCGAAATTATTTTAAATAGAATTTTATTTTATCAACATCATCTTCTTCGTTATAATAAAATCTTTTCCGTTGGCATTTTCAATAAAGCGGTAGAAATATGTTCCGCTTGCAAGATTATTCGCATTTAGTTCAACCGTATAATATCCTGCTTGTCTTAATTCACCGTTTAACATCACTTTCACTTCCCTTCCGGTTAAGTCATATAACTTTAAACTAATTCTGCTGTCAGCCGGCAAATCAAAATCAATTTTAGTCGTAGGATTAAAAGGATTCGGATAGTTTTGACTTAAGTTTGTTTTTGACGGCAAAGCAATTTCAACTAAATTGTTTAACGCAATATAATTGAAATTTCCGTTTACATCTATTTGCTTCAGCCTGTATTGATATTTCCCGGAATTCAGTTTTGAATCTTCAAATGAATAACTATTTGTTGAGTTCGGTTTTCCCTTTCCGCCAACAAAACCGATTTTATTAAAAATATTATCCGCTGTATTTTTTCTTTCGATATCGAATCCTTTGTTATTTTGTTCATCCGTTGTAATCCAGGAAAGTTTTACATTTCTTCCTGTAATATTTGAAGTGAATGACTGAATATTTACAGGCAGAGGATTATTTGCGTCACCAAAAGCAAATGTTGAGAACGAACTGAATCCGACTTCCGTTACGGATTTGTTGTTGGTATTAGGAACTGAAAAATATTGCACCCAGCCCGTTGCAACATCATATTTTGCAAATCTTGTATTTGCTTCGGTTGAAACTTTTCCAAGCAAAGCGGGTGTATAATAATATGTCATATCATACGTAAACCCGGAACCATTTGCAGGCGTGATGACTGTATTCAGATTGCCATAATTTGTTCCGGTAGTTGTATTTGACGGACTTTCTCCCGAGCGGTATTTTAATGAAACGCCCGTCGGAAGAGTTCCTGAGCCCGTGTGCCAGGTTATCGAAACAACTACATTTCCTGCAACTGTAAAACTCGTTGTTTGTCCATCCAGTATTGTAGCGGGGTCATATGTTGCATCGTTCGGAGCTACATTCGGAACGAATTCATAAGCGCCAATATCTGTTGCTCCGTTTGAAACATTCGTACTTCTTGGATTTCCTGAAATATCATTTCCGATACTTACAGCTAATCCTTTGCCATTTATGTTCCAGCATGCAGGATTATTTACATTAGGTTGAAGATTTGAAGCTGAAGTAAATCCGGGATTACCACTAATAGAGCATGTATCCTTTCCGGTGACATTCTTCCAGTTTGTGATATTCGCAATTGAAGATGCATTCCAGTACCCGAACATACCACCCGTTCCATCGACATAATTATCATTGTAATTCATTGAAATTGTTCCGGTGACATTTGAAAAATATACTCCGTAATTAGCAGTCCCGCCTGACCTGTTATTATATGCGATGTTATTCTGGGCATCCCAGTTTGAGGTTGAACGTTTAGACACACAATAAGATGTCCCGGTTGTTACAGTTCCATTAAGTCTGATTGTGTTATAATATACAATCCATGTATTTCCTGTCCAGCCATTTTCATCGATTCCATAAAGTGATGCTCCATTCATAACAAAAGTATTTCCGAGATTTATTATATTATTTCTAATCGTATTCGTCATTGTAGCAATACCTCCGGTTAAATATATTCCCTTTATAGTTGCAAAACCGTTTGATAATCCTAAATCATAAATATTATTCTTTTCAACTACATTTCCGGTTATAACGCCGTTTAGATTAATACCATAAAGAGTGGAAGTTGTTGCACCGGCTACAGAAGTATTATAGATTCTGTTTCCAACGATATTATTGTTATTTGAATTACCAAAAAATTGAATTGCCGAGGACGAATTTATATTTCCGATATCATGAATATCACAATTGTTAACGAGATTATTATTTGCCGTTATTCCGTTTCCCCATATTACAATTCCATATCCGGGTCTGTAAGTCGCGTTTTGAGTAATTTCACAATTATCTATAGTGTTATTATTTGCACCTATTCCCGATGTACTGCCTTCTATTTGTACGACTGA
>PNBM01000180.1 GCA_003135995.1 Ignavibacteriota bacterium
CCTGCTAATTTCCTTGCATTTACAAAAGCAGCTTTTACATTATCACTTATATAAAATTTTTCTTTACGTTCCGCACTTTCAAACAGTATTTCTGCTTCTTCCGCTCTTTTATAATCCGGTTTTGTTAAAATAATTTTCGCATCGAGCTTTTCCAGCAATCTCACACAAGCTCCATAATTTTTATCTTTCATCATTCCGAATATTATGAACAGATTCTTAAACTTAAAATATTTTAAATTAGAACTAATCTGTGAAATACCCTGCAAATTATGCGAAACATCTATCACAGTATCAGGGTTTTTGCCGATTAATTGGAATCTACCATAGAATTTTGAATTGACTAAAATATTATTCAAACCAATTCTAAAAATATTATCCGATAATTTTTTCTTCTCTATTTCGTATATTTTCTGCAAAGATGTTAATGCTGTTTTAATGTTAGAAATCTGATAATCACCAATGACAGGATAAAAATATTTTTTTCCAAAAATATCCAGATCAATTCCTGTTTCTCCCCTTTGCGTAATATTTATATTTCTTAATTTGTGAGATTCAAATAATTCGGATTTTTTTGCAACACATTTATTTTTAATCACTTTTAAAGCCGTATCTTTAATATCCCCGATTACAACGGAAATTTTGTTCTTGATAATTCCTGCTTTTTCATAAGCTATCTTTTCAATAGTATTACCTAAATATTCGGTATGGTCAATTGAAATTCCTGTAATAACCGAAATCAATGGGTTTAAAACATTCGTGGAATCGAGCCTCCCGCCCAGTCCGGCCTCTATTACAGCGTATTCGACTTTTTGTCCGCGAAAATATTCAAATGCCATAGCCGTCGTCACTTCAAAAAAACTCGGAACAATTTTTATCACAAGTTTGTAAACTCTATTCGTAAAATCAATTACGTATTGTTTTGGAATTTCCTTTCCGTTAATCAATATTCTTTCCCTGAAATCCTTAATATGGGGAGAGGTGTACAATCCCGTTTTAAATCCCTCTTCAATTAAAACCGAATTAATAATAGAAGCAACAGAACCTTTACCGTTTGTTCCTGCAATATGAATTGATTTAAAGTTCTTTTGCGGATTGTTTAAATAATTAAGAAGAGTAGTAATATTTTTAAGGTCATATTTTATCTCCACCCTTTCCAGGCTAAATAAAAAATCCAGACACTTTTTATAATCCGTAAATTGTTTTTTGCTCATTATTTTTAAATCAAAAAAATTAATACATCATAAATTTCCACTCAACATTCAGTATCAAGTATCCTGTATTCAGAATCAAGTATCAAGTTATCATTAGTTTATATACGAATTCCCGGCTACTGCTCCTGCTACTGCCACTTCTACTTCCGCTGCTACTGTTACTGCTACTGTTACTACCACTGCTACTGCTACTTTCGCTCTTAANNATTTAAAATTTAACATTTAAAATTGTTTAGTAGTCTCCCTTCTCCACTGCATCATCAGGTACGAACTCCCATTTCTTTGCTTCCTTACCGATATTATTCACGAATTCTCTGAACAATTTATTCTTATCAAATTCAAGGTCGGGAAATTCTTTCCTGATTGTATTCGTAAAAGCAGCTTTTATTTCAACTCCGAGATGACTGATAATATCTTCTAATTTTATCCTCGCCATAATAATATTATTTAATGTTTTAAATTAAAATCGTTCCCGCTCTTCCGACCGGGAACGATAAATAAATTATTCAATTAAAACTTAATTTTATTTTACAAACTGTTCTGCAAAATATTTCGAAGTAAGCTTTTCGCCGGTCGCTTTTTCAATCATTTCATTCCAGTAATATTTTGCACCCGGTGAAAATACTTTTTCAATAAGAAATTTTCCGACTTCGGGATGATTCGCCCAGCTTTGATTTTTATAATCTTCTGATTTGATAATATTTTTTGTTACGTAATAATAAAGCTGAGATGAAAATAAATCTCCAAGCAAGTAATTATGATAATAACAAGGAAACGTTGCAATATGTATCTTCGTTGCCCAATCCGGTTCATTTCTTCCTTCGGGTTTTTTTAGAAGCTGATATTTTTCAACTAAATCCCACCATAATTTATTTAAATCCTGGTCGGGATTTTCGTACATACTTTTTTCAAACCTGTACATAACCTGCACCCATCTGCTGAATACGAGTTCCGTTAATCTTAAGGCTTTAAAACCGTCATCAGAAACTTTTTTCATTTCGTCTTCATTTATTATACCCATATCCATAAGCCATGTTGCATTTGTAGAGAAGCGTCCGAACATCATTGCAATTGCTTCTGTCGTTAAAGTGTGGGCTTCAACTCTTAAAAAGAATGGAAGTTTTGCATCGACGTGTTTTGAATAATTTGCGTGTCCGAATTCATGAAGTAAAGTATTCATCCATTTTTCATTTGCTACAACATTGCAAAGCACCCTTACATCACCCATCCTGTCGATATCAATTTCATAAGCGTGTTGATTCTTTCCGGGTTTTTCAAACAGGTCGCAATTTTTAAATATATCGTCAACCGGAAGACCTATACCCTTATAATAAGATTGCATTAAATTCGGAAGGTCTTTGCCTTTATAAAAATCATCGTAGTTGACTTTGTAAATTTTCGGAGCTTCCTGGAAGAACCTGTTTTGATAATGCCACGGCATTAATTCTTCTTTCTTGATATTATATCTTTTCACATAATAATCATCGACATTTGCTTTTTCTTTTGCAAATGCATCCTTCGTTAAATTATCGAGATCATCAAGGAGCTTCGAAATTTCCGCAGGGTCTTCTTCGCCGACTTTTAAACTCATTTCATGATAATTATTAAAGCCGAGTGATTTCGCAATTTCATTTCTCATCTTCACAAGCTTTAAAATATCGGCAGAAACAGTTGTACCGATTTTCTTTTGCGCCGTCCACACTTCTTTTAATTCCTTAGAATCCGTGGACTTCACCAATATATCTTCAACCTGGTTATCGGTAAGTTTTTTCCCGTTAATGTCTGTTCTGAAATTTCCGAATTTTTGTTCAATGGCATTTTGCATTCTGTTCACAGCATTGATTCTTGCAGTATCAACCTGGTTTTGCAAATATTGATTGTAAAGAACCGTAAGCTGGCGTTTCAGTAATTCATCTTTAATATCTACGGCTTCTTTAAACTTTTTTAATTTTGCAAAATCATCCTTGTTCGAAAATATTGCCGCCCATTTATTTTGCAATTCTGCATTTTTATCGAAATCTTCTTTCTTACCTGAAATGGATGCGTTCCAGTATGCAGTATTCATCTCTTTAAAAAGAGGAATAGTTTTGGTCTCGAGATTTTTTATAAATTCAGCCAATTCCTTCTCCGAATTTGATTTTGTTCCTGGTGTCTCTTCTTGCTTTTTTCCACAGCTTGTGATTATGAATGCAAGCATCAGAATAAAAATAGAAAATTTAAATAACTTTGAAAGTTTCATAATATTTTTTATCTATTTTAATAAATTCAAATAATTTCCCCTTCTTCACGGGGTATATTTGGTTGTTTTAATATTTTGTAGATTAAATATAAATCTAATAATCAACCTCTCTTATTTCCAACTGAAAATGCGGAACTCAGAGTTAAATATTTAGCTTAATATCATCCCCCCTTAATCCCCCNNGTCGGTCCGAATGAAATCATATCGAAATTCGGATATACACCGCCGAGAAGTCCGCACTCAAGCCCCGCGTGGATTGCCTTTATAGCAGCAGGCTTTCCGAACATCTTCAGATACAAATCTTCGGTCACTTTCAAAATCGGTGACTGTGGATTTGGTTTCCATCCCGGGTATTGACCGTCAAATGTCATCTCCGAAACTCCTGCGAGTTCAAACACACAAGCCATTGACTGCTCGAGATATTCTTTAGCTGAATCAACCGAACTTCTCAATAAACATCTTACTTCAACTGTCTTTGTCTTTTCATCTGATTTTACAATTGAAAGGTTAGTCGATGTTTCTACAAGTCCTTCCATATCGTTACTCATTCTCACTACTTCATTCTGACAGGCATTAATTGCATTTATAAGATTCTTTTGAGTTGTTTTATCCATCACAAATTTCGGCATTTTAGCTTTTTCGAGAGTGACTTTTAAATTCGGCTCTGCAGTAGCAAGTTCTTTTTGAACTATCGCTTCAAATTCTTTCAAAGCTTTTTCAAATTCTTTTACTTTATCTTTCGGTACAACTACGACCGCAAATGCTTCTCTTGGAATTGCATTACGCAAGTTTCCGCCTTCGACGCTTGCAAGTCTCAATCCGAAATTCGTTTCCGCAGTTTTCAGGAAGCGGAATAAAATTTTATTAGAGTTTCCTCTTCCAAGCTGAATATCACATCCAGAGTGACCGCCATTTAAACCGTGAACATAAATTTTCAAAGCAACTGCTTTTTTATGAACGGGCTTTTTGCTGTATTTGAAAAAGAAATTTCCATTTGTCCCACCTGCACATCCGATAAACAATTCGCCTTCATCTTCAGAATCGAGATTCATTAATATATCACCCTTTAATAATCCCGGTTTTAATCCGAATGCACCTGTCATTCCGGTTTCTTCGTCGATTGTAAAAAGTCCTTCGATTGGTCCGTGAGCAATATCTTTGGATTCAAGAACTGCCAGAGTAGATGCTACGCCGATACCGTTATCTGCTCCGAGGGTTGTACCTGTTGCTTTAACCCAGCCATCGACTATTTGCGGCTTTATCGGGTCTTTTTCGAAATTGTGTTTTACATCACTGTTTGCCTGCGGTACCATATCGAGGTGACCTTGCAGGATTACACCTTTTCTGTTTTCCATTCCGGGTGTTGCGGGTTTCCTGATGATAACATTTCCGACTTCATCAACGATTGTTTCCAATCCGATTTTCTTTCCGAATTCTTTAACGTATTCTCTCATTGCACCTTCATGTTTCGAAGGATGCGGAATGTTACATATTTCTTCGAAGTGATTCCATATTGCTTCCGGCTTCAAACTGCCACNNGGGACTCTTATCGGGGATCCCCTGCCTTTTCCATCACCCGCTGACTATTAGTAATTGTCGGGGGTTCTTGTTCTTTCATTCAACGAAGCACAATTCGACAATCCTTGTGATTCGCCTGGATTCCAGCTTCCGCTGGAATGACAAAATACACTCTACTTCCCCATCAGCTCCTTAAATTTAATAAATTTATGCTGATATAATTGAGATAAAAATTTAGTAACTCTTTCCTCAGCCGGAGCTATTTTATCGCCGAATATCTCTGCAAGTTCATTTGCAATTACTTCAACTTTCTTTTCACCGTCAATTTTTTTCCATGTTGCCGAACCTAACTCATCAAAATTAATGTGAAAATTTGGAGATTTCTTCTTCGGAATGAGCGATTTGAGATAATTATTTTTGAATTTAGGAATCAGTATAGTAATTTTTCCTTCTTCTTCAACAAATTCCCTATTTCTTATCGGTGTAAGCTCGAGATAATTTATTACTTTTGTTTTCTTGAACACAATTTAATTAATTTATAACGCAGGCCAAAGTTGAACCTTTGACCTCCAAAATTTCATATTTTAATTCATTCGAATCAATTACATAAAATCTAATTCGAACGATCATCTTCTAACTAACATCCCCCCTAACCCCCCTTCAAAGGGGGGGAAGGAGATATGTTCAACTCTTTCCCACAATTTAGCGTGGGAAAATTTCAATAACTTATGTAGCGTCTGGATTCCCGCATTCGCGGGAATGACAAACTTTGATAATTCTTTAACTTCTCAAACAATTTAACATTTAAAATTTAACATTTAAAATTGAGAAAGTTACATTCCTGCTGCAGGTGGTGCCGGTTCATCCGGTGAGCCCGCATTCTTCATAGGAACGAAAATCAAAATCAAACCGATAATCACAAGCACGGATAAACCGATCAACAACGGCGGTTCTGAAAATATTGAAGGAATATTAAACTCGGCAATTCTGAACGGAGCAAAACCAAGACCTGTCAAGGCTTCTCCGGCGATGAATCCCGATGCCAGAAGAATTCCTATATTTTCGATTCTGACTTTCTGTGCCTCATTATATCCGCGTTTCTTAATAATCATTTCGAGTATACCTTTAATAACGCCGCCCACAAAGATAGCAAATGTTGTTTCAAGAGGTAAATACATTCCAACGCTCACGAGCATCGGACTTTTTATTTGCATCAGAATAAATGCAAGACCCATAAGCATACCGACGATAATCAACGGCCACGCCATTTCACCACCGACAATACCACTCGATAACATTGCCATCAAACCAGATTGCGGAGCGGAAAGATTTTTGCTTCCGAAACCGCCAATATAACCCTGTTGCTGACCCTGAACAATATCTGCCTGGTTCAATAAATTCAAAACAAAAAACATCACAAGACCTGAAATCACAACTCCGATGATGTCACCGACCTGCATTTTCCAGGGTGTACCGCCGAGTATATGCCCGGCTTTTAAATCCTGAAGCATTTCACCTGCAACTGCTGCAGATACGCAGACGATTGCCGCAACTCCAAGAACCGCTGCAACGCCGCCAGTATTAGCATCAACACCTATTATAACAAGTATCAAAGCCGTCACAACCAGCGCCGTTAGTGTCAATCCGCTGATTGGATTATTACTCGAACCGATTATACCTACAAGATAACCCGAAATTGCAGCAAAGAAAAACGCAAGTATAATCATTAAAGTTGCCGCAACAAAGGCAGGTAAATATCCGGTATGAAATATGAATTTTGTTACTACGAAAGTTGCAATCGCAACTCCGATTATTCCGAGCATAACATATGTGAATGGTAAATCTTTTTCTGTCCTCTCAACATCGTGACCGCCTTCCGTAGCAGCTTTTTTAACGTCACCGATTGACCTTTTCAAACCGGCGAATAAACTTGTTCTCATTTTAAACAATGTATAACCAGCGCCCATTAACATTCCTCCGATAGCAATCGGACGCACAATAAATCTCCATACCTGGTTAATCTGAAAAGCCGGGTCGCTTACTTTTTCCAGGGTTGTACCTTTAAGCACAGCCCAAGCCTGTAAAAATTCAGGTGTGAAATACGGAGATATAAAATAATAAATTATAGGTGCAAGCAAACCCCAAGCAAGCAGTCCGCCGCTGAAGTTTAGCGATGCATATTTTGGACCGATTATATAGCCGACGCCTACATAAGCAGGACTGATGCCCGGTGAACTGATTAACATTCCACCTTTAGCACTCAGCGGTGTTCCGGGAACTTTAACTGCATTAAAGAAATTATAAAATCTTTCCCAGCTTTGTGCAAAGAAATTTATCTGACCCAAAAACTGTATAACCGCTCCGAGTCCCATTGCACTGAATAAAAATTTTGAGCCGCCACCGCTTTTCTGACCTGACTTATGAATTTCCGCTGCCGCAGTAGATTCAGGGAATAGCAAATCAACATCTTCAACCATTACTCTTCTCAGCAAAGCAACGAACATAATACCAAGCACACCGCCGCTGATTAAAATAATTGTTGCGGTAATATAATGCTTCGGGGTCATAAACGGATTCCAGATTCCTGCGATAAAAAATGCCGGCAGAGTAAATATTGCACCCGCGGCCACTGATTCGCCAATCGAACCGACCGTTCTGGTAAAATTCTCCTCGAGTATAGTTCCCTTCATAGCTTTCAAGAGTGCCATACCAAGAACAGCGGCNNCCTTTATGGTAAATTCTGCCATGTTGGTTCCGGAAGAAACAAATGGTACGAATTTTTTTTGTTCAGCCATATTAATTTTTTAATTGATTAATGAAAAAGGTAGGTTTTAAAAACAAATCCCATCTTATTTTTTTATTTAAATTTAATTCGAAAATTTTTTATATAATTTATTAAATTATTGAAAAATAAGACAGATTTCAAGTAATTTAAAAT
>PNBM01000253.1 GCA_003135995.1 Ignavibacteriota bacterium
ACTAATATGATGGTTGGTTATTACACCGACCTTCCGACCGGTGACGGCTGCACGGCAGCTTGGACGGCAACATCACCGGGATATAGAACGAATATGTGTTTTACAATTGGTCCGCTTGGAACTGAACATAATTCAATAGAGGTTCCGACAACATACTCGTTAAAGCAAAATTATCCGAATCCTTTCANNAAAGAATGATGTTGATAAAATAATATTTATTTAGCATATATTTTAAAAAGGTCAAAGTGTAGTACTTTGACCTTTTTTTGTTTCGTATTATTCATCAAATTCAAATTAATTCATTTCATTTATCATTTCATCCGGCAAAAATAATCAGTGAATTTTTTTTTATAAATTTTGTTTAACTATTAATTGCTATATCAATAATATAAATAGTTAATGAAATTTTTTATAAAATTAAAAATTCAAAGTTATGAAAAAATCACTTCTTCTAACATCAATCCTTCTTTTAGGTTTTATAATTTTTACAGGTCAAAAAGCCCAGGATGACAGGCGTTGGAATATTCCACAGACACATGTTTATTTNNCCGGAGAAATTTCGCCATATATTCCTTTGGATAATCACATGTTTATGAATACAAAAACGGTTTATTTGTATTCTCCGAACGGAATCAAATCGGTCGGACCAAACTTTATTCCTTTCCCAAATTCAAATACACAAAGTGAGGTTGAATCGTATGCGAATCCAAACGTGCCGGGTAAGTTATTCGTTCTCTGGAATTCATACGGTGGAACATTTTGGGGAACAGGTTTTGCACTAACAACCAATACAGGTGTCAATTGGACAGGTAATTATACATTACCCGTTATTCCGGTTAATGGCGGTGACCCATCTGTTGTTATAAACAGCAGTGGCAAGTTATTTGTTAATGCATTAAACTCCGCTTATAATGGAGTTGTAAATACAACAAGTACAGATAATGGAGTAACCTGGACTCCTTACGTAACTGTAGCTACTTCATCATCTGAAGATAAGAATCATGTAACTATTGATGATAAATCTACGAGTCCTTATTATAATTATGTTTATAACTCATGGACTGATTTTTCGGGTTCAACATATCCCGCAAAATTCGCACGTTCAACTGATGGGGGAGTAACATTTCAGGCACCGATTCAGATAACCGGTCCCATTTCAGGATATTATTCGCAGGGAGTTAATCTGCATACCGGTCCAAACGGTGAGGTTTATTTCATTTGTGCCGAACCAACAACATCTTCACCCTATACTGAACATTACATAGCTTTTGCAAAATCAACAAATGGTGGTACATCCTTTACTTTAAATGAAACGGCTATTACAGTAAACGGAATTCGTGGTTCGTTAAAATCATCTGCTATACGTGTAAACAGTTTTCCATGGATGGCTGTAGATAAAACAGGTGGATTATATAATGGTAATATTTATATTGTCTGGGCTCAAAAAAATCTTGCTCCTGCCGGTACAGACCCGGACATTTGTTTTTGTAAATCAACAAATGGAGGATCGTCATTTACTACGCCTGTTCGAGTAAATCAGGACCCGATGAATAATGGCAGAGACCAATATTTCGGAAATATTTGTGTAGATGCAAGCGGTGGAATTAACATTGATTATTATGATAGCAGAAATCCAACCACAAATGATTCAGTCGAAGTATACTTATCCAGGTCAATTGACGGCGGTAATACATTTACAGATACTAAAATATCCGACCATAGGTTTAAACCTGCTCCAATTAGTGGTTTAGCCGGCGGCTATCAAGGTGATTATATCGGAATTGCATATTCAAATAATGCAGTTTATCCTTTCTGGGCTGATAATTCTTCAGGAATTTATCAGGTCTGGACAGCTAAAATCGATTTAGGTCCTTCAATTGCTCATACACCGCTCACAAATACTGAACAAACTACAGGAACAAGAGCAGTGACCTGCACCATAACTCCTGCAGGTTCGGGAATCAATCCGAGTTTAACAAGATTGTATTATAGGCTTGAACCTACAACAACATGGACATTGGTTCAATTAACAAATTCAAGTGGAACTAACTGGGCAGGAAATATCACGATGGGTGGAGCCGGAACATATGATTATTATTTAACAACGACAGATTCAATGAGCAGAGTAGCTACCGCTCCTGCTGGTGCACCTGCAGCATATTATATGTTTACTGCATCTGCTGATACAGTAAAACCGGTTATTGTTACTACGCCTCTTCCAAATACTCCTAAAACTTCATGGCCTGCAACTGTTACAGCAACAGTTACAGATAACATTGGTGTTGACTCAGCCTGGGTGAGATGGTATATTAATAACCCGACAACAGTAAAAAGATTTAAATTAACTAATACAAGCGGAAGCACTTATGCGGCTGCGTTTAATTCAGTAATGGCTGACGTAAATCCGGGCGACAGTATATTTTATCGTATTATTGCTCAGGATATTTCAAGCAATCACAACAGAGATTCTACAGCACTTTATAAATTCAAAATAATAAATCAGGTTACGGCGTGTATCGGATCCGGTACAACAGCATCCGACTATCCTTTCGGTACCTATTGGGAAGACGGAAGAACTCAATTGCTTTATCTATCTTCAGAAATAGTAGCTGCGGGTGGTGCCTCAGGATTTATTCAATCAATTGGATTTAATGTACAATCAGTTGGCGGACCTGCGATGAGTGGATTTAACATCAGAATGCAGAATACTTCAGTTTCAACTATTTCTGCCTGGACTAGCTCAAACTGGACAACTTGTTATTCCGGTACTTATACAGTTGCTGCAACAGGATGGCAATATATTACATTAACAACACCATTCTATTGGACAAGTGGTCAAAACTTGTTAATGGAAATTTGTTATAATAATAATTCATGGACAGCATATTCACCTGTGAACGCATCTACTGCAACAGGTCTTATGATTGGATATGAAATGGATCTGCCCTCCGGTGATGGTTGCACAGAACCAACATGGACAGCGTCAGCCTTAGCATACAGGGATAATATCTGTATGCTTATGAATCCGGGTCCTAATGCAATCGGAAATAGTAACATGGGAATTCCGAACACATTCAAATTATCACAAAACTATCCGAATCCGTTTAACCCGACAACGAAGATAGAATACGCTTTGCCGAAAAACGGTTTGGTATCGTTAAAGATATATGATGTGCTTGGCAGAGAAGTAAGAAATCTTGTAAATGAAACAAAAGTGGCTGGTTATTATTCAGTCGATTTCAATGCTTCAGATTTATCGAGTGGTGTTTATTTCTATAAACTCGAAGCAAATGGATTCTCAGATATTAAGAAAATGATGTTGATTAAGTAATCACTGATTATTTTGATTACTCTGATTACGCTGATTTGTATTTAACCGGTTCCAAAGTTCAGGCTTTAGGACCGATTTTTTTATATAATAAGATACATTTGTATAAATTAAATATTATTTATTCTGATTTGAGTAAAATTATTTATTATTACAGGGGTTTAAATTGGATTATAAATGGATTTGAATATTTTAAAGCAAATTATTATATTAATTGTTTACCAAAATTAATTTAGAATAAAAATGTTCGCAATAGTAGATATAAAAGGAGTCCAATATAAAGTTCAGGAAAATCAGAAGTTGTATGTTCCTAAATTAGCTGAAGAGAAGGGTAAAAAAGTTGAATTCGATAACGTTTTAGTATATTCTCCGGATGATACATCTTTTGAAATTGGTTCACCGGTATTGAAACATAAAATTGAGGCTACTGTATTGGAACAGGTGAAAGATGATAAAGTTATAGTTTTCAAGAAGAAGAAAAGAAAAGGTTATAAGGTGAAAAAGGGACACAGACAGCAATTTACAAAAATATCTATCGATAAGATTTCCTGAAAATTTTTAAATAAAGATTTATAATTATATTTTAACTAAAAGTTATGGCACATAAAAAAGGTCTTGGAAGTTCAAAAAACGGTCGCGATTCTCAGTCGCAAAGACTCGGGGTTAAAAGATTTGGCGGAGAATTAGTAAAAGCAGGCAACATACTCGTCAGGCAAAGAGGTACAAAATTTATTCTCGGTAAAAACGTAGGTCTGGGAAGAGATTTTACTATTTTTTCTTTGATAGACGGAAAAGTGAAATTTACGGATAAAGCCGGAAGGAAAATTTTGAATGTAGTTCCGCTCGAGACGGAGCAAGTTTAAGTTATATTAGTTTTAAAGATTTAAAGCCGCAAAATGTTTTTTGCGGCTTTTTTTTTGTGCGATTCTGTAATGGGCTAAAGCCCAAATATATGGAATTTATTCCATGAGTTAATGAGGCTGTGTGACAACTAAGTTTTTCTGCTTTGTCATTCCCGCGAAAGCGGGAATCCAGACGAAATACAAGGTTTTTGTTTTTCATTTTTAAGTAAATAATCAATTATCAAACTGTCTCTAATGTTCGTGGCAAATGAGCAAGAACAAAAACAAATTCTCTTTCCCATTTGGGTTTGGAAAGAGGATAGAAGAGCAATACCTCACCCCTGCCCCTCTCCTGAGAAGAGAGGGGGCGGTTATAAAAATCGAAAATGTCTGTAAATTTTTTTACTGCAATTTTTGTATCATCGATCTGACGTCGTCTGCAGATTTATCGAAAGCTTTTTGTTCTTCAGGTGTTAATTTTATAGGAATAATTTCTTCCATACCCTGTATACCGATTTTTATAGGTACTCCGAGACAAATATCACTATGTCCGAATTCACCCTGCAAGTACACACAGCATGACATTATACGATGCCTGTTATTTACAATCGCATCTACCATCTGAGTTATGGAAGCCGCAGGTGCGAAATAGGCGCTTCCGTTTCCCAATAATTTCACAATCTCCGCTCCGCCGTTTCTTGTCCTTTCCATCAGGGCATCTATTCTATGTTTAGGAAGCAAATCTGTTATAGGAATACCTGCTACAGTTGAATATCTTATCAACGGAACCATTGAATCACCGTGACCACCAAGTACTATTGCATTTATGTTTTCGATAGAAACGTTTAGTTCCATACAAATAAATGCTTTCAGCCTTGCTGTATCAAGAACGCCGGACATTCCGATTACCCTGTTCCTCGGGAAATGACTATTGACGAACGAAGCATAGGTCATTGCATCCAGCGGATTGGTGACAACGATTATGATACAGTTAGGAGAATATTTTACGATTTCTTTAGTGGAATTTATTACGATTTCAGCGTTAACGGAAATCAGGTCATCTCTCGACATACCGGGTTTCCTCGGTATACCTGCAGTTATAACTGCTATATCAGAGTTGGATGTAATTTCGTAAGTGTTTGTTCCGTAAATTTTTGTGTCGGAATATTGAATTGCTGCCGACTGATAAATATCGAGCGATTTTCCCTGTGGTACTCCTTCGACTATATCGATAAGGATTACATCATTTGCTAAGGCTCTGTCTACAACCATCCGGGCTGCTGTCGCCCCGACATTACCCGCACCAACAATAGTGATTTTCATAGTTTTTTATTTTTTATTTTTTATTTAATAAATAATATTTAAAGAAGAATAACTAAACTCTAAAAACTGTTAAACTGAATTCCGTGCCCTCCTCGCCCGGATAACATTCGAATTTATCTACAAGGGATTTCATAATAAACAAACCCCTGCCGTGTTTNNCGTGTTCTTTAAATATGTTTTCCTGATTTGTGGGATCCGGTATTTTATTTAAATCGAATCCTTCTCCTTCGTCTTTTATTTTAACCGTAATAAAATTTTCGTCATAAGTAATTTCTATAAAAACTTTCTTTTGAGGATTTTCTTTGTTTCCGTGAATTATTGCATTAATTAACGCTTCAGAAATAGCTATCTGTAAATTCACGTACTTTTCATCAGCAAGTCCGAATTCTTTATTTATATCATCTAACAGACTTTCAATCTTTAAAATTTCAGACCTCTGGCTCTTTATTTCGATTTTTTTAGTTATCAAAGCATTATGTTTTCCAAAACACTTAAAATAATAATTTAATTTATTATTATCTATATTTAATATAAACTTAATGTTTCTTTTATTTCTAAAAATTCCATAATATATTTATCAATAGACTCGGCGAACTCGTGTTAAGAGTATTGTCACTCGTTTCCGTAAACTCCTGGCTTGCTGTAAAATCAATTCTGGACCTGTTGCTCATGAGCACGGTAAGCCGACCGAGCGGAC
>PNBM01000377.1 GCA_003135995.1 Ignavibacteriota bacterium
AGAAAATGATTTTGTTGAAATAATTAAAGTTGTTGGTGACGCCAAAGAACGGCTAACACCAACAACAGCATAAATAGAGTTTCAAAGAAAATGGATATTTATTGTCTTAGGAAAGGATAATTAATAAATTTATTTGAAGATTTTATTAAATTAAAAAAAATCTCATATGCAGCAAAATTGTTCATATCAAGGTTGTAATCAGAAAGTATTATTTCCAAATGAAGAAAATTTATGTGTATTTCATCATTACACAAATAATGACGTTGACAACAATACTTTTAATAAATTATTTGTTACTAATAAAATAGATAAGCAAGATTATAATTTTGAAGGCTTTATTTTTAATTATTTCTATGATTTTAAATCTAGATTAGGAAATTTTCACTCTAGTAAAATAATTAATTTTAAAAAATGCAAATTTATAGGTAAATCAAATATCCTTAATAATTCCGAATGTGTTTCTTTTAAAGAAATGACAATTCAAAATGCTGATTTTTCGGAAACTGAATTTTCAAAGGGTGTAAATTGTTTCAAAACTGATTTTAGGACTGTCAAATTTGAGAAATGTAAATTTCTAAATGGTGAGTCTAACTTTATCGGATCTAATTTAGAAAATGCAAATTTTTCAAAATGTGAGTTTAATGGCAATATTAATTTTAATAAAGCAAAATTCTATAAAAATGTTAGTTTTGAAAAGAGTAAGTTCCAAAATGGAGAAATTAATTTTACTGAAGCTGAATTCTCAGTCAAATGTTCTGATTTTACTAATATTATAATTTATAATTGTGAAGTAAATTTTACAAAAATAAATTCTGTTCGTTCTTCATTGGTAAATTATGAAGAGGAGAATAAACATGGCTGGCTTTTTAACTATTCGTTATTTGAAAAATGCAAAATAACTTTCGAAAATGCGCAAATAGTAAATCATTCATTATGCTTTGATTATTCTAATTTTAAAGAAGAATCACACTTGCATTTTAATTCTATGAATTTTAAAGGATCAGGAATTTCTTTTAATGGAATTAAAGGAATATTGTATACATTAAATTTTGATAATTCAAATATTACTTGTCAGTATTTTGTGATATCGGTTTCTGAAATTTTAATTAGTACAATTTCATTTAATTATGTTAATTTTATATCAATTGATAATAACAAATCATCACTAATTCGAATTTGTGATTTAGACAACACAGGTGATTTTTCTATGCAAAGAACAAACATAAAAGATATAGATATTAGCTTTGAAAGTATCAAATTTCATGGAAGTTATACAAAATTTGATCAATCTGAATTTGAGTGCAAAGTTTTTTTTATTAATGTTTCTTTTTGGCATGAAAATAGTTTTATAAATACTAATTTTTTTAAAAAAACAACTTATAATAATGTTTTTTTCGCTGATAAGGTGAAATTTGATAAAACTTATTTTGAATCTGAGATTACTTTCGAAAATTGCAAGTGTAGAACAAATTCAATTTTATATTTTCAGAATATTATTTTCGGTGAAAATTCATTATTGACTTTTAGAAATTTTGAACAAGAAAACATTACTATAGGTTCGGATATACCAATTTATTCTAATTTATTAATTTTTGAATATATCAATTTTTTAGCTCATAGAACAATATTTGAGAATATTTTTACTAAACAAGATTATTCATTGGGTGAAAATATTTTGCTTTTTAGATATTGCCTTTTAAAGGATGTATATTTTATTAATAACCAGATGACATTATTTTCATTTTATAAAAGCCTTTTTGATGAAGCAATATTCATTAACTGCGAATGGAATACAATAAAGGATAAAATTTTATTTTTTAAGTATAATAGACCAAATGTAATATTTGAGGATAACAAATTAATTGATTTCTCAAAGCTTGATAGCAAAACAAAAGGAATACAAAGAGCATTATTTAAATTAATCAATTTGGATTTCAAAGAACTAGAAAGTATGTATAGGAGATTAAAAACTGCATTGGATAAATCAAAAAATTATTGGCAAGCAGGTTGGTTTTATTTTAATGAATATGAAATGAAAAGGTTAGATTGTAAAGAACACAAAAATATCAAAGGGAATAAAATTATTAATCGTTCAAGGAGATTAACGCTATATTTATACAAATTATTTGCAGGATATGGAGAAAAACCACACTGGAGTATTATATGGTTCGTATTCTTTTGCATGTTATTTTCAATTTTACATCTTTTCAATGGAATAAATATAAATAATGGGTATATTAATTATGATTTAGATTTTACTAAATATTATAATCTGATAGAAATCAATTTTATATTAAAACTAATACAAGATTGGTTTTCTTCCATTTTGTATACTTTTGCAAGAATCTTACCAGTAGGCTATTTCAAAATTGGAAGTTCAGATATTTTTGAGTTAGGAACTATTGATTTTATTTTACAATTAAGCAATACTGTAATACTAATATTATTTGCAACATTTATTGGAATTGGTTTAAAAAGATATTTTAGAAGATTTTAAGAGCAATTTATTTTTTATAGTTTTTGGTTTTTCATTGGAATAATAATTTTGATTTTGCTGTATGCAGGGGTGCTGATAAATTTGTAATTGCTGTATCTAGTTTCCAGTATCCAGTTCTCAGTATTCGATATTCAGTATTAAAGAACTGGTAATCTATAATACAGAAGTTAAGAAGTTAAAAGAGTTAGAGAAGTTAAGTAATTTGATAAGTTAGAGGGAGAAAATCGTTGTTGGTGACGTCAAAGAACGGCTAACACCAACAACTGCATAAAAATATTCATTGAGCCAAAATTATCCGAATCCTTTTAATCCTGAGACGAAGATAAAATTTAGTGTTCCTGTGGATTCCCGCATTCGCGGGAATGACAGGGGTGGTGCATTCGGGAATGACAAAGGGGGGAATGGCAAAGTTGTGTTGAAAGTCTATGACATTCTCGGAAAAGAAATTGAAACACTTGTAAATGAAAAATTAAACCCGGGAACGTATGAAGTAACATTCAACGCATCGCAATACCCCAGCGGAGTTTATTTTTANNGAAAATGATATTGTTGAAATAATTAAAATTGTTGGTGATACCTTAAGAGAACGCTAAACACTAAAAACGAAGCGAAAGATTTAAAATAAATATTTCATAAATATTCAAAGGAGAAGTTATGTTAAAAAAAACTACAGCTGAATTTATCGGAACTTTTTGGCTTGTTCTCGGAGGTTGCGGCAGCGCAGTATTAGCAGCAGCATTCCCGCAAGTAGGCATTGGATTGCTCGGAGTAGCATTGGCTTTTGGTTTAACTGTATTAACTATTGTCTATGCACTGGGACACATTTCGGGAGCGCATCTTAATCCGGCTGTCTCAGTCGGACTTTGGATTGGAGGAAGATTTAGCTTTAAAGAACTTTTTCCATATATCATAGCCCAAATTCTGGGAGGTATCGTGGCGGCTGCTGTTCTTTATGTTATAGCAACCGGCAATGGCAGCAGTATAGGAAATTTTGCCGCTAATGGTTATGCGGAACATTCACCGGGAGGATATAGTTTGCTTGCGGCTTTGGTCTCGGAAGTTGTTATGACTTTTATGTTTTTAATAGTAATTCTGGGAGCAACAGACGAAAGAGCACCAAAAGGATTCGCGGGATTGGCTATCGGTCTTTCATTAACATTGATACATCTTATTAGCATTCCGGTAACCAATACATCTGTAAATCCTGCAAGAAGTATCAGTCAGGCGATTTTCGTAGGTGGCTGGGCATTATCCCAATTGTGGCTGTTCATTTTAGCTCCAATCGCCGGAGCTATATTAGCAGGAATAGTTTATAAATATATTTTTAGTAAATAATAATTAATGCGATTTAAAAGCCGGAAGATTTTCTTCCGGCTTTTTTTACATTCACTCCTTTTTCATCGCTTCTTTAATTCTTTCAGGAGTCATAGGAAGCTGGAACATCCTGACTCCGATAGCATCGTATATAGCATTTGCAATTACAGCACCCATATTTACTATTGCAGGCTCACCACCGCCTAATGGTTCTGAATCTTTATTGTCAATAAGTATTGTCTTAATTTCCGGTATCCATGAAAATCGGGGGATATTATATGTATCGTAATTNNATATCGAGAACTTCTTCGCCTTTAAAATGAATACCTTCACTTAGTGCATAGCCAAGTCCCATAGTCATAGCTCCTTCAATTTGAATAGTTGCTCCTTCAGGATTAATTACAAGTCCCATATCCTGTGCACATACTAATCGTTTAACCTTTACATTGCCTGTTAATTTATCTGCTTCAACTTCTGCCATCGCCGCTACATAAGTTCCAACTTCTATTGCACACGAAATTCCATAACCTCTGCCGCTAGGAGCTTTCTGAGATTTCCAACCAAATTCATTCGCAGCAGTTTTTAAAACACGAATCATTTTTTCATCCGTTAAATTTTGTAAACGAAAATCCAGCGGGTCAATTCCCGCTTTCGCTGCCATAATGTCTATCTGTGANNCTGTGATTCTCTTGCGAAAGTGTTAGAATTAGCTCCGGGCGCACGCCATGGTCCCGTTGCAAACGGGTGTGAGCCGGGAACGCCTGTCCAGCCTGAACCGTAGACAACCGTTTGAAAATTTGGAACATTATAAAATTGCTTTGAACCTCTTTCACCTGCATAATATACATTATAATCCCATAAATTAATTTTACCTTCATCTGAAATACCTGAACGTATCTTAATTATTGCCGCTGGTCTGAATGAATCATAAAAAAATTCTTCTTTTCGTGTCCACGCTACCTGTACAGGTTTTTCGCAAATCTTTGAAAGACGTGCGGCTTCTATTATCTGTAAGTTTCTTGATTTACCTCCAAAGCCTCCTCCAAGAAACGGAGGAGTAATCCGAACATTTTCCGGTTTAATATCTAGTGCCTTGGCAACTTCATTTTTAGCCGAAAATGGTGTTTGTGTCGATGCCCAAACTGTAACTTTATCATTATCTATACTTACTACTGCAGTGTGAGGCTCCATCGGAGAGTGAGCAACATAATCGTTATAATAAATTTCATCGAAAATAATTTTTGAATTTTGCTCTCCGGTTTTGATATCTCCGTCTTTTTCAATTGCCTGTCCTTCAGGCGCAACTTTTGAAAGATGTTCAAAAATATTTTTATCATTTAATCCCGTANNATATTTTGCTTTTATTTTTGTGAGCGCAAGTTCTGCGACATCTGGATACTTATGCAAAACGGCAATTAAGCCCGGTTCGTTTATTATCTGAACTCCGTCAACCTTTTGTGCTTCCGATAAATCTGCATCTAAAAGTTTTGCATTGTGTGCCGGAGGTCGAAGTATTTTTGCGTAAAGCATTCCGGGCAATTGAATATCAGCCGAGTATTTAGCCTTTCCGGTTACTTTATCAAATGCATCTCTCCTGTTAAAACTTTTGTTCATAATTTTGAAATCAGCGGGAGTCTTGATTTTTATTTCATCCGGCGATTTTCTGTCTATCTTATTTCCTTTTGCAAGTTCAGCATAAGATATTTTCTGGCTTTTATTTTTTTTGTTAAATATT
>PNBM01000264.1 GCA_003135995.1 Ignavibacteriota bacterium
CCATTATTAATGATGATTACCCTGTCGCAAACTGCCTGTACTTCCTGTAATATGTGGGTGGAAAGCATCAGTGTTTTCTGCTTACCGAGATTTCTGATTAGCTTCCTTATTTCTATGATTTGGTTCGGGTCTAATCCTGATGTAGGCTCATCGAGCAACAATACACTCGGGTTGTGAATCATCGCTTGCGCCAGTCCCACTCTTTGTTTAAAACCTTTCGAGAGTTCTCCGATGTCTTTGTGTTTGACATCTTCAAGCCCGCAATCTTTTACCATTTTTTTTNNGGCCGATTTTTTTCCGGACACCCAGAGAATCTTCCTCTATATCAATATCTTCCACGTAAATCTTTCCATTGTTTGCGGTCAGATAACTCGTAATTAATGTTAAGGTGGTTGTTTTACCTGCACCGTTCGGACCAAGGAATCCAACTATTTCCCCGGTTTTTACTTCAAATGAGATATCCTTTACGGCAGGATAATCGCCGTAATACTTTGTTAAATTTTCTATTTTTATTGACATAGAATAAAATGATTTAATAAGCCTTTAAAATAAAAGTCTTAGAATTAATTTTCAAACCATAAATAAATCAATTTTAATTTTTTTTTGACGGGTTGTAAAATATTAAATGGGAGAAAATTTATTTTTCCAGAATCTCAATTAATTTTAAAACAGTTTTCCAGTTTCTTGTCGTGGCTTTCAGACTTAATTTATTTTCAAAAAAATTGTTATTCAGTTTTGTTATTCCGTATCCACCGGCACAGTAAAGATATATTTCTTTATCAATAATAATAAATCTGTCGGCTTCGTAATTTTTTCCCTGAATATTATTAATTTTTTCCGGCTGAGGTATTCCGGATAAAAAAGTGACGTGAAGTTTGCTGATGTCGATATTTCTTTCTTTTAAAAAGGGATTAATATTTAATATCCTGTATAACTCTTTGATATTCCTGTTTATTACCGGAACTTCAAATTTAAATATTTTAAGAATTCTTTCCGAAATTTGATTTTCTAATTTTCCCTGGTCTGTTATATCACTTTCAAAAAAAATATTTCCGCTTTGAATATAAGTCCTGACATTTTTATATTTCAAATCTTCAAACATTTTTTTCAGGTCGTCCATTTTTATTGGCTTCGACCCTGCAACATTTATTCCTCTTAATATTGCAACGTATTTAATCATAAATAATAATTAATAAATAATTTCTATTTTACTTTCGAAGCATAGTTTTTCTCATAATACTTAAGATATTCACCGCTCATGACTTTTCTCCACCAGCTTTCATTTTCTATGTACCACTTAATTGTGCTTTCAATTCCGTGTTCGAAATCATAGGCGGGTTTCCATCCAAGCTCATTTTGAATTTTTGAAGAATCAATTGCATAACGTCTGTCGTGTCCGGGTCTGTCTTTCACATATAAAATCTGTTCTTCACTTTTCTTTAAAGTTTTCAAAATTAATTTAACTATATCTATATTATACCATTCATTATTTCCTCCGATATTATAGACTTCACCGATTTTACCTTTATGCAGAACTTCGCAAATTGCCGAACAATGGTCGTCAACATATAACCAATCTCTTACATTTTTGCCGTCACCGTAAACAGGTAATTTTTCTCCGTCAAGAGCCTTGGCAATCATAAGCGGGATAAGCTTTTCAGGAAATTGATACGGTCCGTAATTATTCGAACATCTTGTAATTAAAATAGGTAATTTATGCGTATGGAAATATGAATTGCACAATAAATCAGCTGAAGCTTTACTCGCTGAATAAGGACTGTTTGTTTTGATTGGGTTTTGCTCCGTGAACTTCAGCTCTTTTCTATCTTCCGGAAGCGAACCATATACTTCATCCGTTGAAACCTGTAAATATTTTTCGAGTTTTAAATCTTTAAAAATATCAAGCAGTGTTTGCGTTCCTAAAACATTTGTTACAATAAATTCTCTCGAACCAAGTATGCTTCTGTCGACGTGTGACTCTGCTGCAAAATTTATTATAGTATCAATATTATTATCCGTTAATACCTTTTTAACATTTTCTAATTCGCATATATCACCTTTGATAAATTTATAATTCGCATTATCCTCAATATCTGTAAGGTTCTCAAGGTTTCCCGCATATGTCAGCTTATCATAATTAAAAATTTTATAATTGTAATTTTTTAAAATATATTTTATAAAATTACTTCCGATAAATCCCGCTCCGCCTGTAACTAAAATATTCTGCATCTAATTTTTTTTTCCTCTCATTCCCAATCCCTCCTGAACTTGTTTCAGGATTAGGAATGCTTTAAATTAACTACTTAACAAACAACCCTACATTAAATCCTAAATTCACATTCAATCCATCCGCTTTAATTCCCGAAGGAATATTACTTACTTCCAATACATCATTAAGTTTCCAGTTTCCGGAAACTGTAAAAACATAACCCGCATTTAGTTTTAAATATAAAAAACTCGTCATCTGGTATCCGATGCCTACCTGCGGTTGAACTGTATATAAAGTTTTTGAATAATCAAAAGAATTATAACTATTTGATCTTAAAGTATCAGGACCAATTCCACCAATGTTCCAGTTCTGCAGATCTTTTGAGAACTGAGAAATGCTTAAATCTATAGAACCAATACCAATAATTCCTCCCAAAGAGTAATCGAATGAGGATGATATTTTATGAACATATTCAACTGATAATCCTCCCATTTTGTAGGAAAATTTAGCAGTTTTAACTACATTTTGAAATCCTGCACTTTCTAATCCCGCATTTTGTAATTGGGAAAATCCTACTCCTACACCCCCTATTCGCAGTCCTTTTACAATTGGAACGTCAATGAATCCCCCGCCCCCTACAGCAAAGAATCCGCTTTTTGAAAACTCCGGCAATCCTATTTTGGTAATCTCAGAATTTAAATCAGAAACTGAAGGCACGTACCATCCGAATATCGGACCTCCTGCAATCGAAAATTTAGCAAAATCCTGTGAATAAGAACTGAAAGATGTGAAGAACAAAAATACAAAAACTAAAAAATACTTTTTCATTATTTATTAATTTATATTTTATATCATAAAACATAAATTAATTAAAACTGAATTATAATAAAAGTTAGAAAATCAAAACATTGCACTAATTCCTATTGTCGGAAAAACCCCTATGCTTTTGTTTACTTTAATTTGGTTTGTATATTTGTTCCACTCGTAGCTGACTATATTTTTCCTTCCTGTAATATCCTGAATATCAACATAAGTTATAAGAGACCATTTCTTGAAATTCCATCTTTTATCAGTTCTGATGTCCAGAGAATAATAATCAGGATATCTTTCTGAATTATACTGCGAAACTAACTGAATTCCATTTGCCGGATTAATCGGTGTATAAGGTCTGCCGCCTATGTATCTGAATTTAGAAGAAAATTCCCAGCCTTTGCCGAAAATATAACCTCCGCTTATAATAAATATAAACCTGTTGTCATAATCACTTTCCCTCTCAATTCCGTCAAGCGATGTGTACTTTGCCTGGAATATGGAAAAATTCATTGTGCCATATAGATTTGTTGTAAGTGATTTCTGGAAATAAAATTCTACTCCTTTAGCATAACCTCTCCCGGCAGAAACTAAAGGCTCGAGACCGAAATTTTCAGGCTTGGGATAATCACCTCCGTTATTTGCAAGTACAAAGTATGGTCTGAGACTGCTTGCAGGATAATCGGAATATCTTTTGTAATAAAATTCGATTGTAGTTCTCATATCGGTTCCTATAATATATTCAAGCCCCGTAACATAATGTTCTGCTTTTATATCCCGGAGAGATGTGTTTTGAGAATTTGATACCAGCCATATATATGAAGGTGATTGATAAAATATTCCGTAACTTAAATTCAAATTGAAATTATGAGTGAACATAATTGTTGCGGATAATCTCGGTGATAAATAATTTTTCTTTTCTATAAAATCAAAATAATCATACCTGAACCCTGCGGTTGTTCTTAAATGAGTGAATAGTCTTCTCGTAATTTGAGCGTATGCAAATCCTTTGAAAGTATTATGCGAATCATTAAAATCTAAAGGTGGTATAATAATAGATGACGGATCGATTATAAGTAAAGTATCTGCAGCAGATTTTATTTCGTTTCTGAAATTTATTAATTTTCCGCTTCCTCCAAAAGATATTTCTGTTAATTTATCCGGTAACCAGAAATATTCTGCTTTTAATTCCGTTTCCCCTTCCTGCGAAACATTTTTAAAAGTTTCTTCAAAGTTTGCATTCCTGCCGGCAAAATCAAAATTAGTAAAATTTCTTGTTAAGTTTAATAGTGAATATGATTTATTTCCTATAAGTGTTCTAAGTTCATAGGAATTCGTATATCCCCATTGATTATCTTTAAGAATATTTGCGTTATCCTGCCTGTTATCAATTTTATCATTGTTAAATCTCACTAAATCAAAGTTACCTATTGCACCGATTGTCAAAGTGTTCCGTTTATCAATATCATAAACACCTTTCAACTGAACTGCGGTATATTCAGGAATGAAACCAAAACCGACGGCGTTAAAAACTAAATCGAGATAACTTCTCGAAACAGAAGCAAGCCATGAACCGTTTTTTTTATTACCTATTGGTCCCTCAAAAGTAGCCCCGAAACCCGTTGCGCTTAAATCAACATCGCCCATGAACCTGTTTCGGTTTCCCTCTCTTAATTTTATATCCAGTACCGAAGATAATATGTCACCGTACCTTGCTGAAAATCCACCCGTTATAAAACTGACCTCTTTAACAAAATCAAGATTGATAATACTCACAGGACCTCCTGTTGAACCCTGAGAACCAAAATGATTTATATTCGGTATTCTTGAATTATCAACTAAGAAAAGATTCTCTGCAGGTGAGCCGCCTCTCACTATTAAATCATTTCGGCCGTCATTTACAAATGAAACCCCCGGAAGCGTCTGCACAACCCTGCCTATATCTTCGAATCCACCCGGACTTCTCCTGATTTCTTCATAATTTAAATTCTTAAACGAAGTAGTAATATCGAGTGGCTTGACAAATCTTTCCGATTCTACTACAATTTCATCGGTTTGAACAGGTTCAAGTTCTGCCACTATATCATTTGGTCTGCCTGAACTGATAATAATGTTATTTATTAATAAAGAGACATATCCGATGTTTGAAATTTTAATCGAATACCTTCCTTCATCTATCTTATCAAATTCGAAAAACCCTTTTTCGTCACTGCCGACTTTTTTATTGATTTCGGTTATTTCAACTATTGCATCCGGAATCGGTTTTTGTGAAAATTTATCGACAATTTTCCCCGTTAATATACCGGAGTTTTGCGAAAATGAAATTTGATAAAAAAATAATAAGATGAGTATAACAACTGTAATAATTTTATTCATATTTTTCTATTCAATGTTTAACTATCTGATTATACAATAATAATCACAACTGAATAAACGCAACTATAACAAAATAAATTCCGGAATATAAAACAGAATAATAAATTTCAGTTAAAAATTATTTGACTTAACTCTTAATTCTTAATTCTTAATTGTTTCGAACTTCCTTTCATCAAAAATTAATTCCCTGCAAAGCTCTCTTCCCTTTTTATCAATCTTAAACAAAGGCATGATTTTTCCCGCGTGCACTATGCACATATCAAGTCCCGCTTCAATTGCGTAATGAAGAAAAACAGAATTTAAAACGTGCCTTATCTGAGGATTCAACCCGAACGAACTATTACTGATTCCAAGTATAGTTTTGCATTTCGGCATTATTTTCTTAATTTCCCTGATGGCATTTATTGTGTTGATTCCGCTTCCCCGCAAATCTTCCTGACCCGAACCAAGAGGAAATGTCAAAGCGTCGAAAATCAAATCTTCTTCTCTCATTTTATGAACTTCAACTGCATAGTCTCTTATACGTTTCGCAATAGATACTTTCTTCTCAAATGTATATGCCTGCCCTTCTTCATCAATGGATAAACAAACAACCGCCGAACCATATCTTTTTGCAAGAGTTAAAATCTTATCCGCTTTTGCTGTACCGTCTTCAAAATTAATAGAGTTTATTATTGCGCGGCCACCGTACAATTTTAAAGCAGCTTCAATCACTTTAACTTCAGTCGAATCTATCATAATCGGAATTGAAACAGCCGTGTTGAACCTGCGAACCACTTCTGTTATATCCTTTACTTCATCCCTGCCTACATAAGCTACACAAACATCGAGTATGTGCGCACCTTCTTTGATTTGCTCTTTTGCCATGTTCACCATCGCATCATAATCTTCCTTCATAAGCAATTGTTTAAATTGCTTTGAACCGTTAGCGTTGCACCTTTCACCTACTAATACAGGCGGCGGTTCTATGTGCATTGGTGCAATTGAATAAATGGAAGAAACCGAAGGAGTATATTCCCAGTTTCTTTCCTGCGGAGAAAACCTTTCCGAAATATTTGCTAGTCTTTTTATATGTTCAGGAGTTGTTCCGCAGCATCCGCCGATTATATTCACTCCGAGGTCACCTGCAAAATGCGACATCCATTTATCAATTTCATCCGGGGTTAAATGATAATGTGCCTTTCCTCCAACGTTTTCGGGGATTCCGGCGTTTGGCATACAGAAAACATATTTCGGAGAATTGTGGCATAAATATCTTATGTTCTCTTCCATTTCTTTCGGACCTGTTGCACAGTTCATTCCGATTACATCTATAATATCATAAGGCTCTAAAGTAGTAAGAGCCGCAGAAATTTCAGTTCCCATAAGCATTGTACCCATTGTCTCTACCGTTACGGAAACAATCAACGGAAGTTTTTTTCTTTTCTCTTCAAAAACTCTTTGAGCAGCAACAAGGGCAGACTTTATCTGCAAAGGATCCTGACAGGTCTCTATACAAAACAAATCAACCCCTCCGTCAAATAAACCGCTCATGTGACGATAATAACTTTCGGACATATCATCTAACGTTATATGACCGAGAGATGGCAATTTTGTCGTCGGTCCAATCGAACCTGCAACGAATCTTTGTTTTCCTTTGGTAGAATATTCATTGGCACATTCTTTTGCAATCTGCGCAGCTTTAACAGAAAGCTCGTAATCGAGATTTCCGATTTGATATTCATTCAATACAATGGAAGTCCCGCCAAAAGTATCTGTTTCTATAACGTCCGCACCGGCATCGAGAAAAGAATGATGCAAACGCTTTATAGCATCAGGCTTCGATATAACGAGATATTCATTGCAGCCCTCAAGTTCTTTTCCTCCGAAATCATCTGCTGTTAAATCATAAGTTTGTAAACTCGCACCCGTCGCCCCATCGAATACTATTATTTTTTCTTTTAATATATCGAGAAAAGATTTCATTCAAATAAATTTATTTACACTAAAATACAATTTTTATTGAAAACATTAAAAGGGAAAAAAAGTTTTGAAAGTAATTTGAATTTTACCTGATCCGAATATTAGATTGCTAAAGTTTAAAACATTTTTAAATTTAACCACGACTTCAGCCGTGGGGGTCTGTTTTTTATTTTTTATTTTTTATTTTTTGTTTTCTGTTTTCTGTTTTCTGTTATTTGTTTTCTGTTTTNNGCATTATTTGTAAGTAATCGAATATCTCTTATTTAACCAATATCAGTTTCTTAACATCACTGAACGAACCCGAAATAAGTTTGTAGAAATATACACCGCTCGATAGATTTATAGCATTGAAATCTACCGCATAATTTCCGGGAGATTTTACTTCGTTAACCAGCGTTGTAATTTCCCTTCCTGTAATATCATAAATTTTAAGTGTAACCAAACCTTCTTTAGGAATTGCATAGTTTATTCTGGTGGTCGGATTGAAAGGATTAGGATAATTTTGATTCAGCTTGTATGCAAACGGAATGGTATTATTATTAATGATTCCCGTTGTAGTACCTGTACATCCTGCTGTCACAAACACGGATTGTCCACCTGTTGTGCACCAGGCTGAGAAACAGTCGTCACTTGTCATATTATAACCTGCTCTTTCTATACCGAACGAAGTACTTGCAGATAGATTTACCGCATTCATAACCACAGTATCCCCTCTGCTCGTATTGCTGAATGATTCATACTTTGCCTGACCAAGTCCGTTTTTAACATTTGTCCATGCTACCTTGATATTCCCATTGCTTCCTTTCACAGCTTTGGCATCAACAAAAAATGTTGTATCAGTTGTATAATCTATAAAACCCATTGTCCACGTCGAACCGAAATTAGTCGTTCTTTGGTAAGCCGCATCCCAATCTCCTCCGGAAAAGAACCTTCTATATACTATAATTCCGTTTCCTCCGCCTTCACCTGTAAATGCAATTGAAGGATACAGATATTTATTTGTTTCCGAAATAAATAAAGTTCTCGGACTGGAAGTACCATAATTATCCACTTGAGAAACGTATACATTATTTGCCGTACTGCTCAGATTGTAGAAATTAGAAACTGCAATTAATACGTTTGCACTCCCGGCAGAATCATACCAGGCAATATCGTTATAAAGATATGTAGAATCTGATGCCCCCAATGTGAACCAACTAAATCCGGCTATACCTTCGGTATTTCGGTAAGCAATAGTCGGAGTCGCTGCGTATGGACTTAATACAATTGTTAATTTTGAACATAATGTGTGGTTATTAGCAGCTATCATCGAATCCTGTGTATTTATAATACAAATGTACGGAAGTGTTGAATATTTCCAGTTATCACTTGTCATTCTTGGCCAGTATTCTCTTACACTTGACGTTGAAGTGTATAAGTATGAAAAATAAAAATTTGAGCCATCACCTTTAAAGCGTGTTACAAAACTATACGTTATATTGTTAAAGGATATACTACCTACTGCATATATCCATCCGTTAGTACCGTCATTTAAAGCTTCAGCCTGGAATGAATTAATTGTAAAATGTGCTCCCGAAGAGCCGAAAAAGAATTGGTTAACAAGAAACCAGTTTCTTCCCCCGTTATCTGATGCAAAAAATTTGCAAGTATCTGAACCTGCAGGATTATATGGAGCTGTTACAACCCAGATTCTGCCACTATTTAATTCAGTTGAAGTTGCAACTGACCAGTTACCAAAACTCGGAAGCTGGGTAACATAAATATTATCTTTTTGCTCCACAGGTTTGTTTATAGTCTGAGCAAAAACAGGTGGTCCATTTAAATTAGGAGATACCAAAATTTTATCCCCGTTTAAATATCCTATTTGAGATTGAAGTTGATAAGCAAGTTCTGCGTCACCATTTCTTCTTGCTAAATCTAATTGTGAAGATAACCTGTCAATTTCCGCAGTGTTTGAATTTTGATTAATCATTGGAGGTTGTGGACCGCCGGGCATTACTTGGGTAGATACAACTGATTGCTTTTCCCCGATAAAACTTGGCTTATCCTGGGCAGGTACCGTTAAATAAATAAATGAAAAAATAATAATGAATAGATAGAACAAATTGAGAGTTTTCATTTCTCCCCCTTCTTTTAGAATGTAAAAATTTTTTTAAAAAGTACTCATTAAAAATGAGAGTTTATTTTATAAAATATTTTATATTAATCGGTTAGTAAGTATACACAATTTTAAAACCCCACAAAGCTATATTACCATTTTTTATTATACTGTGCATTCATAACTAATGAGATTAATTATTAGTTCCGTAAAAAATATTTTAAATATTAAAGAAATGTTTGAATGAAATAATTTGAAGTATAAATGATATTTAGTTAAAAAATAAAAAAGGGGCTCCCGCCCCTTTGAAATTTTTTAACCGGATAATTATTTGATGAGTATCATTCGTTTTACATCTGCAAAACTTTCCGTTTGCATTTTATAAAAATATACTCCGCTTGCAAAATCATTTCCGTTCCATTCTATTTCATAACTCCCTGCACTTAAATTATTATTTACAAGCTGTGATATTTCTCTTCCGCTAATATCATAAATGATTATTTTTACTTTAGTATTGTTCGGCAAATCAAATTTTATTTTCGTAACTGGATTGAATGGATTCGGAAAATTCTGCCGTAAAGCATAACTTTTTGGAATCATTGAAATATTATGAACCGACAACGGTATATCAGAAGTATCAACTGCAATATTGTCAATTTCACCGCCGTTTCCAAATGCCCGCGCATGAACTTTTTTCCCGCCTGCTATAACTGTTAATCCGTCATTCGAAGTACTGCACCAGGAATAGGACCCGGCACCCGTGTAAGCAAAAATAGGCTGATTCAAATTATTCGGAACTTTAAAAACAAGCAGGTTATTTACCGGAACATTCAGTCCGCCCCATGAAACAGCAGTTAATATTTTACTATTTTTTGAGAATGAAACGGATGAAACTTCATCACCCATTCCTGAATATGTCCAGAGCGGTGTCGAACCGGTAGCAGTCTTGAACAATTTAACTTTTCCGTCGTATGTGCTCGAAGTTAAAAAATTCAATGTTCCGCTCGCAATATAAGTGCCGTCATAGGATACATCAACTGAAGTCATCCAGTTATAATATGTACCGGGAGGCTCCAGGTGCTGCCATAGAAAATTGTAAGTTGTATCTGCCCTTTGAAATACTCTGAGATATCCCTGGTTGTTTACCGTCGCAACAATACTGCCGTTTCCGCTTATTCCCATTTTTGTCTGTGTACCGTATGGATTAAGCGGATTAATGGAATTCTTATATAATAGTTGCCCTGTGAATGTTTTGAAAATATAAAAATCATAATATGTATTAACAACAGCTAACGAATCATTTCCTGAAAGAGTTATTCCGAATATTACAGCCCCATTCGGACGTGATTCACCTACTCTGTATCTCCAAACCCAGTGTGTTGAATCCTTTGAAAAAAACATTATCCAGGTCGAATCCTGACGATTAGCTGATGTTAGCAAAAATTTTCCGTTTTTTGTTAATCCAAGTGCCAGCCCGAATCCCGTGTCAGGCAATGTTGTCAAATCGAAATTAAAAAACGGAGTTGAACTTCCACGGTTAAACATATAGATGTTATATGAAGATGTCGCGGCTATTATATTGCCTGAATCCGAAAGTGCAGTGTAAGTTGGATTATAATTCGGATTTTCAAAATGTTCCCAGAGTGGTGTGTTGTTTGTATTCTGGTAAAGTGAAATTCTTTGTGAATTAAGATACCACGTAGCCGCTTCATATAAACCATTGCCGCTTACGTTGCAGGTATTTACTATTGCAACAGGGTCTATTAAAGTCCACCGGAATGCTGTGTTGTTTAACGGACTATTTGTATTGATTATAGGAGTCCTGACCGGTGTAGCATTCTTATCTATTATCACAGGTGATGTCGATGTCTTTTGCAACATCACACCATTTTCATTTATGTAACTATTTTGATTTCCAATTAATAAGGGAGAATTATTCTGTGCATACGAAAACGAAGAGATGAAAAGAAAGATGATTAATATTTGAAATTTCATTTTTTTGGTTTTAATTTTTTATATCAAATGTATTTTATTTTATCTTATTATAATAACATTTATACTTTAATAAAATTAACTCAAATGAATAAAATTTTTATGAATTTATTCATCCCTGTGAACTGAACCGGGAGTAAAAGCAGGAATGCATACGGATACATATTTTGCCCCGTCAGCATTCGGCGAACTGTATTGAACCCACTCATCATTTTTTACCAAAATTGCTTCACCTTCACTAATATCAAACTCGCCGGTTTCTGTTTTTAAATGCAATACTCCGCTGATTACTACTGTATATTCATCGAACTCAGGCTTTTGACCGGGCTCTTGCCAGCCTCCCGGACTGTTCATTATTGCAATGCTAACATTTTTATTACCTGAATTCACAGCTCCAAAAAATTCCTGTATGATTTTTTCCTTATTCCCCGCTGCTTTTATTATTATTGGTTTGTTAATTTTTACCGCCATAGATTTTTTATTATTTATTTAATCCCGAAGGGATGACATTATT
>PNBM01000093.1 GCA_003135995.1 Ignavibacteriota bacterium
TAATTATTATAATCGAGTTGCCTGCTATCCGCCGAAGCTTGTTGACATAAATAAAACTCAAGATAAGAATATCCTCCTGTCATGTATCGCAAAACTTCTTTCAGCTGTAACTGAGCAAATAAATTTCTGAATTTTGAATCATATAATTCAGCAGAGTATATATCCATATAGAAATACTCTGTTCTGAAATCTTTTCTGCTAAGATAGAAAGGCGGTTCCCCCAACCGCGTTCCCATAAACAGAATTGGTTTAAAAACAAAACTATTTTTTTGAAGGTCGATTTCATGAGCATAACCGGTCCTTATTTCCAGTCCAATGTTTTCAGTAAAATTTAATCTTATGAATCCACCGGCTTCAAGATACCTGTCATTTAATATATAATCAGATCTTGATCTCGCATCCATGTATGCGTCACCATAAAATCCGATGAATGCATTTTTCGCCATTCTGAAATTAATATGCCCTAACAGATTGGAAATATAATTTTGATAATAAGAATCATACTCATTAAAAAAATACAAATCAAGAGACCTGTTTGCATTGTAACCTCTCATTAATCTTATATTATATATCGATGTACGGGCTTTATCGATTTCATCTGAGTTAGTGGAAAAAGCTTCGATATACTGGAAATTTTCAATAGCTTTCGAATAATTTTTTACGTTACAGTACAAATAACCAAGCTGTAAATAAATTTTGGTATCCGCAGGGTGTTTTAATTTATAATCTTCAAAAACTATGATTGCCTGTCTGTATTTTCCCAGGTTAACATAATTATAACCCTGGTTGAGTAAATCATCATCATCGGAAGGCAACAGGTTATTGGTAACCGGATTTTCATTAGATGATTTATCAACACTTGCAGTATGATTTAATGATTTTAAATTATCCAGCTCAGTCGTTGCTAATAAAACATCTTTTGGTTCGGGTGACCTCAAGGATACAAAAGTAAAATATTCTTTAGCTTTTTCGTTATTCCCGATTTGCTTATAAGCATAAGCTAATTGCATGTATATCTTGATATCATCAGGATAACTTTTTAAATGATCTTCAAATATGTCAATAGCATCACTTGTTTTACCGTCATTTAAATAGCTATATGCAATATCTAATTTACTATCGTAATCTTGTGCAATCGTAACACGGACATTAATTATTATAACAAGAAATGCGATTGCAATAAGCGAGATAACAAATTTAATTTCAAATTTAAAATTTACATTATTCATTTCCATATTAAAAAATGTTTTTATTGTGTTCTCCTTCATATATGCCTCATAAATAACAATTTAGATTTCAAACTATTATCGGAATATTCTTTGAAGGTGTTGATTTTTAGTTGTCTTGTAGAAATATGTAGTATAGAAACTATCATTTGCACTGTGAGAAAAAATTTGTTTAATGATTAATTAATTAATTTATTAGTATTTTATGTTTCCTGTATAAATTTTTAAATATGGCACACTTATTGATATAATATATACAGGGATTTAAAATTATTTCAAAAATACTGCACATACATCATTCTGAAGAAATAATTTTAAAAATTACAGAACTAAATAGCTGAAACACGATTTTTTAAATATTTGGGCATTTGAAAAAAAAGTTCGAGATGCATAAACGCCCGGTTGAAATTTGAAAAAAGCAAAATTGCTCTTTAAATAAAAATCTTAAAAAATAAAACTTGAATAATAGTATTATTATAAAAGATAAAAATAATTTCATTCGAAAAGAATAACCAGTTAAAACTAAAAAGAACTGACTCAAAGGATGAAACTAATTAAATCGAAAGTCCCCACTTTCTGAATTTATCTTTATAATAAATTGAGTAAAATCAATATTTTTTAGTGCAATTATTAAGCCAAAAAATTACTATTATTCATTTTTTTATTATATTACTGTATTTATAATAGTTTAGTCGAATAATAATAATTTAATGCATTTCAGTTTTACACAAAATCCATAAAAATTCGTAGTATCAATACTACTAATTATAATCCTCATACTATCATTTATCCAATAAATGAAAAGAAATCGTTTAATATGATATAATTTTAAATTAATTGCTGTTGGGTATGAACGGATAAAAAATATTTATATTGCAATAACTTAACAAATTCAAACTCGAAAAAATAGTTATTTCTTTCATTCAAATCTGATAATGCATAAAATTAATTTGAAGTTAGATTTCACAAATAAGTAGTTTTAATACTATTAAATATTTTATTAAAATAATTAAGTTTGTGTTTATATCATTAATTTTTCAATATAATATAATAATTACAATAATGGCACGGGAATTGAATAATATATATATGATTAAAAAACCTGACGAAGCATAGCAATAAAAACATTATGGATAATAATAAAAAAATAAAAGACAATTTCTATAACTTTCAGACATTAAATACATACGCATTGAAAAATTTCGAAAGGATGAACACTCTCGATGAAAAGTGCAATAACCTCGAAAGTATTTATTTATCGAAAATCATTAACAGGATAAATGAAAAAATTTCAATTCTGGAAGAAAACCTGAAGGATTCATTTGATTTAAAGACTAATAATAATAGTTATGATGAAGATAGAATTAAAAAAATTGAAAATGCTTTAAATAGTCTTGAGAAAGAATTTGATGCATTGGAAATGAACACTACTAATGATTTGAATTATAATATTGCGGATAAAATTAACAAAAAAATTGAAGAAAATTATAAAATTCTTGGCGATATTGAAAAACTTACAAATAATAAATTCATTAATAAAATCAATTATCAATTCATGGAAAATATAGAATCAAATTCGACCAGCGAAGAGTTTAGTTCAGCCAATTTTGAAAAAAACGAAAATTGGATAGAAGATGACTGGAATAAAATTGCAGATAAAAAAGAACCATTAAACGCAGTAAATTTTACTGAAAGTTTTAAACAGGAAATAATAAAAGATAAACTCCAGGAAATTGATGATAGAATAAGGCTCATCACCACAAAAGAAAAACCCGGAACTTCACAGGGATTAGAAAACCGCAAGGATGGTTTACTTAAAAAGCTTATTTTGACCGAGAAGAGAATTGAGGAACTAAAGTTAAATCTGTCAAAGTAAGTTTTCTAATCAAATTCTTTAACTAAAATAAACTTCTAAAAGTAATATTTAATACATATTGCATTCATACAAAATATAAATTTCTTTGAATATTTGATTTTCCCTTGTCAAAATTCACTTTTTATACCCATAGATTTTTCCATATTCTTAAAATAAAGAATTAAATTCGCTTTAAGATATAAATTTATATTAAAAAAAACGGATATTACAGATTAATTAATCCAAAATATCCGCTTAAAAAATAAATCAAAAGATAAATCTATTTAATCAGAATTAGTTTTTTTACAGAAGCTAATTGTCCGGCCGATAATTTATAATAATATATACCGCTCGCTAATTTAAAAGCATCAGCATTAAAATTAACAGAATATTTTCCCGGAGCTTTTTGTTCATTAATTAATGTTGCGATTTTCCTGCCTGAAACGTCATATATTTTTAATGAAACAAATTCGTTTGCCGGAATTGAGAATTCAATAACAGTAGAAGGATTAAACGGGTTCGGAAAATTCTGGTTAAGCTTAAAAGAATACGGATTACTGTTATTTGATTCATCATTCAGCGAATTTGTTGATTCTCCAAAATAGGATAAATTCATTCCCGATGCAGGAGGTATGAATTTCAAATCAAGGTAACTATTGCTGCTTAAAAACATTTTATGATTTCCATTCACAAGCGATGGTAATACATGAGGATTCGTAGCAAGAAATTTCTTGTCATCAGCCGGCGATGTATCAAGATTTGTGAGAATAATTCTGATTTTATTTCCTGTTTTAAAAATATGGGAATGAGACAGGCCATAAAAACTTTTAACAGTTCTTGTATTTGGGATATTATGCCAGTTTGTATAATTAGCTCTCGTAACTAATTTCTGAGTCGAATTGTTAACTTCGTATATCTGAAAATTAAACTGACATTTATACACATTTGAAGAATAATCAAGATTTATATATTGGTCTCCGAACATTTTCAAATCCTGTGTTAAAGGATTACTGTCGAATATTAATTGAGCTTTTTTAAATTTATTATTAAACTGTGTACCCTTGAATGCCATATCCACTGCTGTTTGCATCGTTAATCCGCCTGTTACATTATTTACTAAAACAACATTTTGAGTATCCACGGGATTTGGGGTAGTGCTGATTTTTCCGTTAGGATTGAAATATAATTTCAAATCAGTCGTATTGGCGGGAGGCCAGACAGCAGAACTATCGTGAACGAATGTCCATTTGGTATTTATTAACGGAAATGTCGTGTATGCGAAAAAGAACTTTGGTCTTGTTAATATACCGGAATTTATTCCTAACAGCCAGTAATTATACCAATCATCCCATAATCGATTAATCAATTTATTTTCTGTCGTAGATGTCTCTCCACCATGTCCGTCAACAGCTCCAAAATAATATCTTTTCGGAACGCTTAATAAAGGAATCGTACTTATATTTCCCAACGAATTGAAAAATTTATCCTGCCAGCTATTTTCAATAAACATAGGAACCTGATTTTGTGGTATAAGCGTATTGAAATCCCGGTCAAGAGGCTCCCAATAATTAAGGCTGTCCATTTTATCGGGTGTATCAGCATAAACCCAGCCACGCATTGCATTTACGAGGTCATCATATCTTGCTNNGAAACGTCATTTTTATAGAATTATTTTCTATCCATGTGGTACCGATATAGGGCGACATTAAATCTGCAATAATAGCTTTAACATTCATTCCCATACAGGCTGCCATATAAGGAATAGTTCCTCCCTGAGAGCCGCCTTCAACCATAATTTTAGAACTATCGCGCCGCGCAGTGTTATCGTGTCTTACACAATTTATATATTCAATTAAATCAAGCGCCTCAACACGACTTATTAAATTCGATAAACCTCCGGAGTTTCCCTGTCCGCGCATACTAAAAGTATAGCAACTATATCCTTCAGATGCTTGAGACTTTGCATCTGCAGCAACTTCCAGTTTACTGCCTCCGTATCCATGACATAGAATTAACGTTGGATAACAGTTCGGAAAATTTGGGTCCGAAACGCTTGGAAAAAATTTCGAACAATCGAGTATAACTCCGTCCCTCAGAGTGACGGTGAAGTCAACCTGAACTACGGAATAAGCCGCCTGGTTTGGGGAAGGATTCTTTTTAACAATAATAGGATGATATACATCCCTAATAATCTTCTGAGCGTAAGAATTATTTATGAAAAATAATATCGAAATGACCAAGAATAGTATAAGAAAATTTTGTTTTTTCATTTTTTTATTCCTTTTTATTTAACTGTAGAAAAAACCCTTTTACTAAAAAAAGGAAGAGTATATATATAAACAAAATTCCAATCTTACTAATGATTTTTATAGCTTTTTATTATTCATCTTTCGTAGGATAACAAAGAAAAATATATGATTTAATTTATTTTGAAAATA
>PNBM01000156.1 GCA_003135995.1 Ignavibacteriota bacterium
CTCTGCACTTGTAAAATATAAAACTGGTTATTCACAGGTGTACAGGAAAGAAGAACTCTTGGAACTGTCCTCATTGTATCAGAATAATCAGCTTGCAACCGGGTTCATCCTAAATAAAGTGAATGATGCGATTGACAATGTAATTATCACGCAAGCAACTGCCGGAGCAGCATATATGATGAAACTTTTATAGATCATAACCATGTCAATTTGGAATAAAATAGGCAAAGGATTAGAGGTTATTTCTGCCGGACTTGCGTTTATTCCGGTTATAGGTCCGGTAGTTGCAGGTGCGGACCTGACCGTAGCAGGGTTAATATTGCGAAATAATCCGGACTCAAGTTCAGGCAATTCAGGCAGTAATACGGTAGCTTCCGCACCTGACGGTTATGCTTTAGATGCAAATGGCAAATATGTAGCTCTTGACCCTTCGTCACCATTTGCAGCGTTAACAACTTGGATGCTGAATAATTCGACGTTATGCTGGATGATAGCAGGCGCTGGAGTCGCATTTTTTATTTTCAAATCTAAAAAAAAACATAGATAATGGACACAATTACTAACTGGATAAAAAACAACATGCTGATTTCGGTTGGAATTGGTATTGTTGCAATTATAGTTTTTCTCCCAAAACTGTTAAAAGGTATATTTGGCACTACTAATAAACGTATACGGCATCATAGAATTGTTAGATCAGTTACTCGCCGTCGTTCTTTGCCTGGTTCAGTTGGTATTCATAGAAGAATGAAAGGCGCAAAAAAACCGTGGCAGATTAAGGGCAGTATTGCGGCACGTCGGCACATGGCACAGATCAGAAAGAGAAGGTAATGAAAAATAATTATCTGATTATCGGTGTGGTGTTAGTTGGTATTTATTATTTATACCAAAAAACAAAAGTTGTTCCCGTTCCAAATTCACAAAGGAACTCGGTTATAAATACGATCATTGGCGGAGCAACAACGATATTTAACCAACTGATGAGAGATAATTATAATAATTCAGATTCAAATCAAGACACCGTTTAATGAATTGGAGTTTTCACTATAAACACAAAAAAAAAATGGCAGCTTTAGACCCTATTACACCGACTAAGCTTGAGATATGGCTTAATAGAATTGTTACAATAGCTTTGGCAGGTTGGTCAGCTATTCAATATTTATTAGGTCATTGGTCCGCAAAACCTTAAAAATTATTATATCATGGCAGGAACAGACATCTTTTATAATTTGCCGGCAGACAAACAATATCTTGCCGGAGATGCTCCGCTTGCAGCATCTATTGCAGCTGGTCAATCTGAATTTACTTCAGGTTATGATCATTACAAAAAGTATGGTAAGGCTCAGGGACGACAATATAACTTTGCGCTTGATCTTGAAGCACCAATTGTCTTTATTCCAATAATCGGGATAGTAGCACTCATCATCTTTAAATGGAAGTCAATTAAAAAACTTTTCAAATGAGCAAAAACGTAATTATTGCACTGATCATTGGTATGATAGCAATTATCGCAGCGTTCATAATTCTTATTGTTGAAAAGAATAANNATAACAGAACTTGAAAATATTGATTATGAACCGGCACCACAGCCAAAAAAGAACATACCAAAAAAAGAAGTAGTCCCGGAACCTATAAACAATGAACCCGAAATTAAAGCTATTTGATTATGTCAATGCGTGGATTGCGTTCAGCGCCCAAATCCTTACCATTGTTAGTGAGATTACTGCTCTTATCCGCAATCTGTTTGATAGTTTACACATACCTAAAAAATCAGACTTTGAATAAAGCATGGGCAAGTAATATGTTTAATTATTTTAAGTCACTTGGTTATAGTGATCTTTTATGTCAATGCTTTGTANNAAATGGTTGGACTTCCGACGTATTTAAACAGTATAACAATGCTTTTGGAATGCGAACACCTGATGGTTCAGATTATCAGGTTTACAATACTGTAAACGAAAGTGCTGATGCTTTAGCAGCATGGTATAATCATAGAAGAAATAATTTAACATCGTTACCTCTATACATCACAAACATATCTGATTATATAGACTTCATAAAAAATGCGGACTATTTTGAGTCTGATAAATCAGATTACCTGGCAGGATGTCAAAGGTACTTTAACCAATTATTCACATGAGATTCAGGACTTACACAAATATTTTACAAACTGGTGTAATTGCCGCCGCTGGCGGAAATGGTTCAGCATATTTCGATATATTGAACCCGAATAAAAGAATGAAGTTAAGATCATTTCTCTGGACGTTAAACATTCGCAATCCTGGTGCACCTATTACTGTCATCTCTAATTATAACCGTTCGACGGTCGAAGTACAGACATCAATATCATCAACACCGTCGCAAAGTACATTTTCATATCTGACATCTGATACAACTCCCGCAGGTATGTTATATGCAAACGGTAATAATATTACACTTTACGATCCGGGACAATTCATTTTTAATTCATTGGATTTTCAATCTACTGTTAGAGTAAATTTTTCTTATGAGAATAATGATCCCCTCTTAACATATCGGTTTATAAGTTGTTATGTTATTGAAGTGGAAGAAATTGAGTAAAAACCACCTTCAGACACATTTATACTATTAAGAACCGTTCTAAATAAGGACGGTTTTTTAATTTATATTGATTCTAAATGAAAAATGTTTGAACTTTGATAAATGAAAAAGGTTATTTTTTTACTGATTGTTTTATCCTTCGTAAGTTGTTCAACAATGCAGCCGCTACAATCACCAACATTATTCATGAATTCAGACGCAAAAATTAGATACTATCAGGAAAAAATTAATCATTATCAATTTTTGATTGATGAGAGGAAGAAAAAACAAGCAAATAAGAAATGAATCTATTTAACATAAACAATATTATCAATCGTTTTACATTGAGGCTTCTTTTGAAACCATGACAAACTTACAATTTANNTTCGATGGGATTACAAAGGGAAAATTCAAGTAGGTTGGCAATCCTGTAAACAATACGAAGTGTCTTGTATAATTTACAATGATAGTTCAGGTCTTACAAACAAAATTTGTGAAGAGAAATGGATAACTACTTTACAACCTAATTATAGCAATAGCCTTAATTATCTCAAGAAAATATTAAAAGTCAATTAGAAGTCGGTCACCTCTTGTGATCTTGTATATGTGTTCCCCTTATTCCGATTAATAATAAAAAAAATGAAAACAATAGAAGTGTTATTCCAAAAATCAAACAGGATGGAGATAAAGCCTATTTTTCCGATTCAATTTGCGAAGCAAACAATATTAACAAATGACGAAGAAGTCAATATAAACACTC
>PNBM01000171.1 GCA_003135995.1 Ignavibacteriota bacterium
TTGACCTGCGAATCGCATTTGATACAGCAGTAACGGCATCTTCCTGCCCTACAATTCGCTTTGCAAGATTCTCTTCCATTTTAAGAAGCTTTACTTTTTCGCTTTCGAGCATTTTTGTAACCGGAATGCCGGTCCATTTGGAAACGATTTCCGCTACATCATCAGCATCAACTTCCTCTTTCAGCATTTTCTTATCTTTTTGAATCTTTGCCAGTTCTCCGGATTTTTCCTTCATACTTTTTTCTATATCCGGAATTTTTCCATACCTGAGCTCGGCAACTTTTCCGAGATTTCCCTCACGTTCAAATTTATCGGCTTCAAGCTTCAGCTTTTCAATTTCTTCTTTTGAACTTCGTATTGTTTTTATAAGCTCTTTTTCAAGATTCCAGTGGGCTTTTAATTCATCCCTTTTAGATTTGAGTTCTGAAATCTCTTTTTCGATTTCCTTTAATCTTGTTTCAGTCGGATTAACTTCTTTCTTTGCCATAATTAATCATATTAATACACAAAAAAAATTAATAATAAATTTAATTAAATATATTCGTTTAATCTATGAAATTAATAAAATTGTTATTAGTAATTTTTTTTAATAAAATAGATAAATAATGTATATTGCAGGGTTATACCAAAGAAAATATGAAAATGATTCATCGTCTTTATTTATTTTCGTTAATAAAAAAAGATATGAAATTATAGTATGAAAAAAGTAATTATAAATTTTTTAGAATAAGATTTATCCGTTACTTGCGGTTTTATATTGAGTTTGAGGTGTGTAAGTAAAGCCGAATTGCCATCCTTCCGTTCCGTTTATTTCTTTATAGCCGTAATTTTTAATTAAAACGTTTATCCATTTTCTTGCTTCAGTTTCATTAGAAAATGACCGCTGCCACCAGTCTTCAGGGTCTCCGTGGAGCTTCTTAATATCATCAGGATTATTTGTTAATCCAACATTTTTCATTTAATTCGAAATACTGATAATAAATTTTTAAAAATTATTGAATTAAGCAACTTTATATTGTTGAACCGGTGTGTATGTAAATCCATATCTCCACCCATCGCCCATTCCTGCAATTTTATACCCGTAATTTTTCACTAAAACTCTCATCCATTTTCTGGCTTCGTATTCATTGGCGAACGCTCTTTCCCACCAATCTTCGGGATTCCCGTGAATTCTTTTTAATTCATCCGGATTGTTTGTTAGTCCTACAAATTTCATTATATGGTCTCCTTAGATTTTATAAATTTTAAATTCTCATCATTATTAATGTGTATCCCCCCAAAATAAATATCACTGAAATATTAGCCTGTCTTTCTTTTGTTATAACTTATGTTGTTGTTAAACTCTGTTATAAACAGCACGTCAGGTACTACGTTTTTAGGTGCGGTTTTAAGTATTTTCTTCTCAAAATTCCTGTTTTCGTCCTTTTTCACCTCAGTTATTTTCCCATCCCTCATAACTGTAATTCCTTTATATGCAAACCAATTGCGACCATCATCCAGATTATACTGGCACCCCGTGTAAAAAATATCATTTTTGAAATTTATTTCTTTGACGTCGTATGATTGCATTTTATTCCAGATATCAATCAGCCTTGATTGTTCCTTTTGGCTTATCGTCCACTCAGGATTTTTATCTGCGTTCGGCAGATAAACCTTTGCATTCGTTTTTGTTGTGGTACTATTTAATTGAAAATAACTCATTTGAAATTTATGTTAATAATTAATTCATCGCTTTCAAAAACATTAAAAATCTTTTTAAATCTCTGTATTGCGCTATCCAAACTTAATTTATTGCTTTTTCTTATATATTACATTGTGTTTAATATCTTAATTTCAAACTTTTTAAACTTCCCAATCCCAAGAATATTACTTTTTTTGCTTCAGAATGATGATTTAAAAAATTAAAATAAACCGGTTTAGCCGATAGGCTGTGTAATAACTCTTATTACACCTCCATTGGAATCATAAATTGTAATGACCCAATGCCCGTCTAATATATTAAATTCAACTCTATCACCAAACCACCAGGGATCCGCTTTTGATGTATTAACACTCGTGAAACATAATACTAACGAAAATAACACTGCAAGAATTAAAGTTTTAAATTTCATGATTTTTCCCCATTATTTTAAATTTTGAAATTTTTTCTTATTAATTAACCTATTGGTTGTGTTATTACTCTTATAACGCCACCACTGGAATCATAAGTAGTGATTATAATAACATTGTTGGTTTGAATTTTAATATCATACGTACCATCACTGTAATAAGTGACTGTCTGTGTATCGTTAGACGTTGGTGCCGAATATATATTGATACTTGTGAAACAAAATACTAAAGCTAAAACAACTGCGAAAAATACTAATTTGAACTTCATTGAAATCTCCTTGATTTATATTTAATTGATTTAAAAGTTAATACAAAATTAAGTCTAATTAATTGATTTCCAAAACAGGGAAAAAGCCATAATGTTGCTCGGAAAAACATATATTAAAATTTTTTACTTGACATTATCGTTAAAAACAACTAATTTTTCAATGATTCAAAAAAAGAATACGCTCAAAAATGTTGCTTTTAAAAATTTAAAAAAGTTGTACAAATGTTTTATAATTTACTTTTTGAAGTTATAAAATCACTTTCGACGGAAGAAATAGAACTCTTTAAGGTATTTTTAAAGTCTCCTTTCTTCAATACAAGCAACAGGATAATTTTATTATTCAACGAAATTATTAAATTTTACCCCGACTTTAATCAACCGGAACTGACAAAAGAATTATTGTTTAATTCTTTTTCGTCTAAATCTTTTAATGAAAGTACTCTAAGAAATTTAGTCTGGAAGCTTTCTAATCTGTTTGACGAATTTTTGTTACAGATAAGAATGAAGAACGAAAAACTTGAATCACTGAATTATATATTAAAAGAATATAATTTAAGATATATAAAAAATGCATTCGATTTTAAGGCGAAGAAAATTGAAAAAGGAACGGCAGACATTGAGTTAGACAAGATTGATGATTACTACGGTAAATACCAGTTCAGTTTAAACAATACAAATTTCCACGTAATTCATGATAAAATATTTTCAAAAAAAGAGGTGGTAGAACAGCAGGTAAAAAATCTTTCCAATACTGGTTTGCTGTTATTCAATGCTTTCATTACAGAGTTAATAAATGAATATATTAATATAATGTCTTATCATTTTAATTATGATATTGATTATAAGGATAATTTTATTTTTGATATTCTGAAATATATTAATTTAAAAAATATATTCAAAAGTATTAAAAACAAAACTAAGTATGATTATATACTTGAACTTTATTTAAAGTTGTATGAATGTTATTGTAATATAGAAAATGATAAATTTTATTATGAATATAAAAATTTATTCCTTGAAAATTTAAATAAGCTTAATGAAGATTCGAGAGCATTCCACTTTGGAGTTTTGATTAATTTATGCCTGCGGAAAAATAATCTGGATACTTCAAAAGACGAGTTTGTTAACGAGGAATTTAATTTATACGAAATTATACTGCAAAATGAGTATTACAAGGAAGGTAAAATCAACTATCTGCCGACGTATTATTTCCGTGCTATTTTATTCTCTGCCCTGAAACTTAAAAAATTCGACTGGGTACAGAACTTCATTGAAAAATACAGTAATAATGTGCCTGAAGAAGACAGGGAAAATATATACAATTTCGGGAATGCTTATTTGTATTTTGAAAAAGGTGAGTATAATTCATCGGCAAGGCACTTGTTAAAAATTTCGATCGACCAGTTTGTGTTTAAATTCGATATAAGAAATTTAACTTTAAAAATATTCTATGAACTCGAAGATTATGACAAGGCGTTTGAAGTGCTACATAGCTATAAGGAATTCCTCAGAGATTCAAAATTAATGACAAAAGATAATAAGATGCTTCTTTTGAAATATATAAATTATACTGAAAAATTCATGTTATACAAAACCGGTCAGCGGACTATAGATATTGGACGAATAAAACATAATTTACAAAAAGAAGATAAAGTAGCTTTTAAAAACTGGTTAATCGATAAAGCGGACGAATTNNTAAATTAAATTGGGGATGTTTTTTTTAACAGAATTTTAAAAAATCATGCTTCTTCAGTCCGATAATAAAATCTTTTGCTGAAATTCTTTTTTTCCCTTCCACCTGAAGTTCAAGTATCTGAAGCATATAATCTTTCGTTGCGACAAATAACTCTTTATTCCTGATGATAATATCGCCCGGGGAATTTTGAACCGGCAATTCAGATAATTTGCTCTTGTATATTTTTACAATTTTATTATCCAGGTGAGTAAATGCCACAGNNTGAAAGTCCACGGATAAAATTGTGCAGATGAGTCACAGGAGTATTCCAGTTTATAACGCAATCTTCTTTAAATATTTTCGGAGCTTTGGTAACCAGCGTTTCATCCTGTTTCAACGGATTTATATTACCTTCTTCAATCATTTTAATTGTGTCAATAACAACTTCGGTACCGAGAGCCGAAAGTTTATCGTGTAACGTCCCGGCATTGTCTTCATCATCGATGTTAATTTTTTTTTGAATAATAATATTTCCCGTGTCAACTTTTTCCTGCAGAAAAAAAGTAGTTACCCCGGTCTCTTTTTCGCCGTTAATCAAAGCCCAATTAATCGGTGCGGCGCCCCTGTACTTCGGGAGTAATGAAGCGTGAAGATTGAACGTTCCGAGTTTTGGGATTGTAAAAACTTCTTTAGGTAATATTCTGAATGCGATAACGACGATTAAATCGGGATTTAATTTTTTTATTTCTGAAATGAATGCTTCATCTTTTAAATTTTCGGGTTGTAATACAGGTAAATTATTTTCTAAGGTAAATTTTTTTACAGCAGAGAATTGTAATTTTAAACCCCGCCCCTGATTCTTATCCGGAACCGTTACCACCGAGACGATTTCATAATCAGAATGTATTTTTTGAAGTGAAGGAACTGCAAATTCAGGCGTTCCCATAAATATAATTCTCATTTTATATTTTATTATCGGGTTATAAATTAATTATAAACCTATTCGTCATTTTCATCCGGATTGTATAAAGGATATTCTGTTTCTACTTTTCTTTTTTGAATTCTCCTTAGCATCGTCTTTACTTTTTTCAAATCATCTTTTGTTATATGGTCAACGAATAAAATTCCGTTCAGATGGTCAATTTCATGCTGAATCACTCTCGCAAAGAAACCTTCGACTTCGACTTCAATTTCTTTCATATTTAAATCATTATATTTCAGCAATATTTTATCTGCTCTCAGAACCGGTGCTCTTACTTCCGGAATACTCAAACAACCTTCTTCAAGAGTGGCTTCTCCGTGAGAATCGAGAACCTGTGGATTTATCATAAATATCGGTTTAACGTGTTTATAATCATCAACCTGGGAAATATCTACAACAGCAATGTTTAAATTTTTATTTACCTGCGGCGCAGCTAATCCAACTCCGTTTGCATTAATCATCGTATAATACATATTATCTACAAGTTTAATTATATTTGCATCAATTTTTTCTATTATTTTGCTCTTTTTACGCAAAATATCCATTCCGTATGTCGTTATAGGAAGTTGCTTTGGCATTATTATGTTAATATTTTATTATTTTAATCTTTTAAATCTTCAAATATTATGAATCTTAAAATCTTACGAATCTTACAAATTTTACAAATTTTCAAATCTTATGAATTTGACAAATCTTCTAATCCTCAAATATAATTATATTAAATATCTTTATAAAGTAACTTTCAATTAAAAAATAGTATTGTTATTTTTATAGATTATCCATTTTTATATTCTTAAAAATAACTGAATTTATATATAAAAAAACAACTATCAAGGAGTAAAATTTATGGCGGAGTATAAATCCGAACAAATCAGGAATTTTTCTATCATAGGTCACGGTGGGTCAGGAAAAACCATTTTATCTGAGGGAATGCTGTATGCCGCAGGTGTAACTACACGATTTGGAAAAATTGAAGAAGGAAATACTGTAAGTGATTATCATAAAGATGAAATCGAAAAACAGCTTTCCATTAATAATTCATTAATGAACTGTATGTGGAAAACACCGAAGAGTGAGATTACGAAATTAAATATTATCGATACTCCGGGTTTTATGGATTTTATTGGGGAAGTAAAATCAGCTTTAAGAATTACAGATACTGCATTGCTGATGGTAGATGCTTTCAAGGGGATTGAAGTAGGAACTGAAGCATGCTTTAAATTTACTAAAGAAAATAAAAATAATATTATTTTAGTTGTCAATAAACTTGACCACGAAAATGCGAATTTTGATGATACTTATGAACAGTTAAAAGAAAGTTTTGGCTCGGAAGTTGTCGCAGTTCAGTTTCCGGTGAATCACGGTTTGGGTTTTAATGAGGTAGTCGATGTTATTAAAATGAAGTTCTTAAAATATAATCCGGATGGAAAAGGTGAATATGAAGAACTTGAAATTCCTGCTGATTTAAAAAATAAAGCAAATGAATACAGGAAAAATTTAGTCGAAATCATTGCCGAGGAAGATGAAGAGCTGCTTGAAAAATATCTCGAAGGCGGAGAAAATTTAAGCGAGTCAGACATACAAAATGGTCTTAAAAGAGGAATGAAAGAAAGAAAATTATTTCCTATATTTTGTACATCAGCATCGAACAATGTAGGTGTAAGACCAATTCTTGATTTTATTTCCGAATATACTATGTCTCCGGTAGATAAAGGCATTGAAATCGGTCACAAACCCGGAACCGATACTGAAGTTGAAGTAAAGCCCGATGTCAACGGCGACCCGGTATTATTTATTTTCAAAACAATTTCTGAAAGGAACATTGGTGAATTATCATTTTTCAGAGTCTATTCCGGTAAAATTTATTCAGGGCTCGATCTAATAAATAATTCGAACAGTAAATCCGAAAGAATGTCGCAGGTTTATTCGATGAACGGTAAAGAAAGAAAAGAAATGTCCGAGGTTATTTGCGGCGATATAGCAGGTGTAGTGAAATTAAAGGATTCTCACACGAATAACACTTTGAGTTCAAAAAATTTCCCGGTGATAATTAATCCGATTAATTTCCCGGGAGCAAATATGACTCTTGCTATTGCTCCGACGAGAAAAGGCGACGAAGATAAATTAGGACAGGCGCTTCATTCTTTCCACGAAGAAGATCCGTCTTTTATTATTACTTACGATACCGATATCAATCAAACACTTATTCATGGGCAGGGTGAAATTCATCTGAATACACAGATAAATCGTATGAAAGCCAAATTCAACATCGAAGTTGATTTATCCGAGCCAAAAATTCCTTACAGGGAAACTATTCGCAGAACCGTTAATGAAGTTGAATATAAACATAAGAAACAATCAGGTGGACGCGGACAATACGGTCACGTTATTTTAAAAATAGAACCTCAGCCGCGCGGAACGGGATTCGAATTTGTCGATGCCATTGTTGGCGGTGTGGTTCCGGGGAGATTCATTCCTGCTGTTGAAAAAGGAATAATTGAAACTATGAAAACCGGTGTTCTTATCGGATGTAAAGTTATAGACGTCAAAGCAACATTGCATTTTGGTTCATATCATACAGTAGACTCAGACGAACTTTCATTTAAGATAGCCGGCTCCATGGCATTCAAAAAAGGTTTTAAAGAAGCAAGTCCGATTATACTTGAACCTATTTATAATGTAGATATTTATTTTCCCGAAGAGTTCATGGGTTCTGTATCCGGTGACGTTTCATCCAGAAGAGGAAAAATTCTTGGAATGGAAGCTGAAGGCAGATTGCAGGTGATTAAGTGCACGATGCCGCTATCTGAAATGACAGGTTACTCTTCAAAGCTTCGCTCATTAACACAGGGAAGGGGAAGCTACACAAGAACCTTCTCGCATTACGAAGAAGTACCAAAGGAAGTCGAACATAAGATTGTCTCCGACTACGAAAAGAAGAAAGAAGAAGAAAACAAGTAAGTCAATGTTAAATGTTAAATGTGCAATAATGAGCTTACAAATTTAACATTGTTATTAATAAGGATTCAAGATATTTGTTATTTAATATATTATAAAATAATATGAGAAAAAACTCCGTTGAATTATCAGCGGAGTTTTTTTTTATACTCTTTGTGCACTTACGTTTCTCTTTAAGTTCTTTCTTTGCGTCCTTTGCGCTCTTTCTTTGTGCCCTTTGCGTTTAAAGCTCTAAGCTCTTACTTGATAAACTTGATAAACTTGATAAACTTGATAAACTTTACGAACTTGTGTATACTTTCCAAAGTGTCCCAAACACCTCATCCAACGCCGGTCCCAGCAATTCCGGGTCATCCGTTTTTGAAGGCATATTCTCAAAAATCACATAAGGAACTTTAACTCCATTAATATCTATATGAGTCTTATTCCCCGCAATTACTTCATGAAAATCAACTTCTTTATACATTTTCTCTAATTTGGAATCCGGTAAACCGTGTTCAAGTATGCTATCCGGCTTATCCGGATTAAATCTTTTCCTGTTCTTCCTTAATGACTCTTCAAACGGTACGTTCACATATACTATTGCAGAATGTTCAAGCAATTCCTTTGAAAGATGTTTGAATGCTTCCTTATAACCGCCGTGCTCAGTTCCTCTCGAGAATTCAATTAAATATGTTCTTTCTTCATCTTTCCCTTTAAAATCCCTGACATTTTTCAGGTAATCGAGAGAAATTCTTTCAATTAATAGATGCCATAAATATTCGTGAATAAAATATCCGTCAGAAGTTGAATGCAGTCTTGGCTTTCCGAATTTCTTTTCGAGAATATCATCTTCTTCAAACCATGTCCAGAGCATAGGAAAATCATCGATATCTTTTATCTGTCCAAGATGAAATCTTTTTCGTCTTTCTTCAAGATTTAAATTTTTCACGTAATGTATAACTTCAGATTTCCCCGAAGCCGGTCTGCCTAACAATATTATTTTATCGAATATCTCTTTCATACGAATATTTATTTTATTTAAGAATTTATAAAAATACTAATTTAATCCCTTTCGTTCAATTGTATATAATTACCGGTTTTTTTTTAATTCTTAATTCTTAATTAAANNCCATTTTCCAATTTCCCATTTTTTGAAATCCGCTCTTTACAGAATTTTATAGCATAATTTTTGTTTATATTACTGTAATTAATAATTTTATATGCAATTTTTACTTTTTTATCACCATTATGAAAATAGAGGAACTCACGAAAAGCCAGAGAGAAAAAATTTCCGAATTCGGAGTCAACACGTGGTACGTTTTGGAATTGTTAAATGAATTTGAAAAAGCTCCGCAAAATGTTAGCGAATACTGGAAAGAATATTTTAAATCTCTTGAAATTGAAATCAAAAATAAACCTGTAGTCCCGACAAACGGAATCAGCTCTGAAGTATTTGTTCATACAAATGTAAATCTTCCGAAACCCGAGCAGGGTGAAGACTTTACAGCAATAAGAGGAGTTGGTGCGAAGTTAATTGAAAATATGGATAGCTCGCTTTCGATTCCCGTAGCTACTTCTCTCAGAACTATTCCTGTTAAAGTGCTTGAAGAAAATCGCAGGTTAATCAATAATTATTTTTCAAAAAATAATCTCGGCAAGATATCTTATACTCACATCGTCGGCTGGGCAATTGTAAAAGCTCTTGAAGCAATTCCCGTTATGAATTTTGCTTTCACGATTATAAATAATGAACCTCAGGTTATTAAAAGAAAAGAAATTAATATCGGTCTGGCAATTGACATCGAAAAAAAAGATGGTACACGCTCTTTAATTGTTCCGAATATAAAGAAAGCCGATACTATGAATTTTAAAGAATTTTTCGATGCGTATAATGATATTATTACAAGAGCGAGAAAAAATANNAAAATTGAAATTTCTGATTTTCAGCATACATCAATTTCACTTACAAATCCCGGTACTTTAGGAACGGTTTCATCGAGTCCGCGATTGATGGTAGGTCAGGGATGCATTGTTGCGACTGGAAACATAGATTATCCTGCAGGATTTCAGGCGGCTACAAAAGATGCAATTTCATCACTTGGTATCAGTAAAGTGATGAACATTACAAGCACTTACGACCATCGCATTATTCAGGGCGCCGAATCAGGACTATTCTTAAAGAAAATAGATGCGCTTTTAACAGGTGAAGAAAATTTTTATGAACACATTTTTGAAGATTTAAAAATTCCTTTTAAACCCGTTGGCTGGTCACTCGATAATAATCCGGACGATTTTGGTGGATTGCACAACATCAAGGAAATCGAAAAACAATCCAAAGCAATACAGCTGATCAATATGTTTCGTGTTCGCGGACATTTAATCGCAAACCTTGACCCATTAAAACCTAAAGCACATTATCATCCTGAACTTGACCCTGTGAACTACGGGTTTACAGTCTGGGATTATGACAGGGAATTCATTACTGACGGGCTTGGAGGTCTGCATTCAGCTAAGCTGCGAGATATACTTGAAATGCTTCACGATACTTATTGCGAAAATATCGGGGTTGAATACAGGCATATTCAGGACCCGGAAGAAAAGCTGTGGCTTCAGAATAATATGGAATCGGTGAGGAATAAACCTGTTTTTAATTCGCATGTCAAAAAAAATATATTGTACAAATTAATTCAGGCGGAAAAATTTGAACAATATATCGATAAAAAATATCTTGGACATAAAAGATTTTCACTCGAAGGTTCCGAAACATTGATTCCAGTTCTGGATTTTCTTTTAAATGATGCTGCAAATGATGGCGTTTCGGAAATAATGCTTGGAATGGCTCACAGAGGCAGACTAAATGTTTTAGCCAATATAATTGGTAAATCAATGTATTCGATTTTTTCTGAATTCGAAGATATAAATGATATTAATTCCGTGCAGGGTTCGGGTGATGTAAAATATCACCTCGGTGCCTCCGGTGTTTATCAGACTTTCGACGGAAAAGATATTAAAGTTTCTGTCGCTTCTAATCCGTCACATCTAGAATTTATAAATCCTGTAGTCGAAGGAATTGTGCGCGCTAAACAAATCAATATAAAAGATACTGAAAAAAATAACATCATTCCTGTTTTGATTCACGGTGATGCTGCATTTGCAGGTGAAGGCATAGTTGCCGAAACGTTGAATTTATCACAGCTTCAGGGATACCGGACAGGCGGAACTATACATTTAATTATTAATAATCAAATTGGCTTTACAACTCCACCGGCTGATGCACGATCATCTATTTATGCTTCGGATGTTGCAAAGATGGTGCAGGCGCCGATTTTCCACGTGAACGGAGACGACCCTGAATCCACACTCTGGGTTTCTAAACTTGCTTATGAATTTAAAATGAAATTCAAAAAAGATGTTGTTGTGGATATTTTTAGTTACCGCAGACTCGGGCATAATGAAACCGATGAACCCGGATTCACACAACCTCTGATGTATAAATTAATTAAAGAGCACAAATCAGTCAGAAAAATTTATGAAGATAAAGTAATTTTTGAAAAAATTATTTCTTCCGATGACTCTAAAGAGATGGAAAATAAAATTCACAGTTTGATGGAAACTGATTATAACAAAGCGCATAAGGAATCTCTCGAATTTAATACAGATATTCCGCTTGCCGTTAGTAAAGATGTGATTAAAATTTTCAAAAATGATGAGCCGACGAACATTTCATTTGATATGCTTCAAAAAATTACGGAAGGAATTACTGCATTCCCTTCTGATTTCAGCATACATCCCAAGCTCGTTAAATTTATCGAGAACAGAAAAGATATTCTTACCGGGAATAATACGGTTGATTGGTCTTTTGCCGAAGCTCTTGCTTTCGGTAGTTTATTGCTCGAGAATTATCCTGTAAGACTTAGCGGGCAGGATAGTGCAAGGGGAACATTTTCACAGCGTCACGTTGTAATGACGGATTATGTTTCCNNGAACCACTTGACAGCTTGCTATCCGAGGCTGCAGTTCTTGGTTTTGAATATGGTTATAGTACAGCAGACCCGGTGACACTTGTATTGTGGGAAGCGCAATTTGGTGACTTTGCAAATGCCGCACAGGTTATTATCGATAATTTTATTGTCAGCTCTTATAATAAATGGAAACTCCCGAACAATCTTGTAATGCTAATGCCGCACGGTTTGGAAGGACAGGGAGCAGAACATTCAAGTGCAAGGATAGAAAGATTTTTAACACTTTGTGCCGATGGAAATATTATTTTATGCAATCCTACAACTCCTGCACAATATTTTCATTTATTGAGAAGGCAGGCGAAAATGATAGAGCGCAGACCATTGATTATTTTTACTCCGAAAAGTTTATTGCGTCATCCTGATGTTCGTTCGTCAAAAGAAGAATTTATTAACGGAACATTCAAAGAAATCATCGATGATAATTCTGAAAATAAAAGCTCAGTTGAAAAAATAATTCTGACGAGCGGAAAAGTTTATTATGATTTATTAAAATACAGAAAAGATAATAATATTAATAACACTGCAATTATCAGGCTTGAACAATATTATCCGTATCCTCAAAAGGAATTAACAGAAATATTAAGCCAGTATAATAATTTAAGGAAATTAATCTGGGTTCAGGAAGAACCGAAAAATATGGGCGCGAATAATTTCTTAACATCAAGGCTTACTAAAGAAAATCTTGGAGATTTTGAAATAGAATTTGTATCGAGAAACAGCAGTCCGAGTCCGGCACCGGGATCTTATAAAGTATATGCAGAAACACAGAAAAAATTAATCGAAGAAGCGTTTAATTAATTCATAAGATTCATAAGATTTATAAGATTTATGTTTTATATTTAAACAGAAATTCTACTGTTTTAATTTGTGCAATATAACATTTCTATAAATCCCGAAGGGATGAAATTATTGTAAAAAATAGTAAGGAAAGTAAAATTCTAACCCCGAAGGGGTGATATTATTGTAAGTAAATCAAAAAATATTCAAAACGATTGATTTTTATTCCTCCAGCAACATCGGCTCTTTTGATTTTACTTTTTTTACAACTTTCATCTTTCTGTTTTTATCCATTTCCTTGACTTTATAAATATAACCTTTTGTTCCGTCAGCATCTTCCGAAATTTCTTTTACGAGAGTTAATTTATCATTAATATATTTGTAAACACGGTAAGTATAAAGTGCTCCGCCGCAGCATCTATTGTAAGAATAAATTTCTTTCTTAGATTTATCTACGCTAACTGATGTAAGTTCATTAAATTCCGTTGCGAGTACAAATTTGTGCAAATCTTTGTCAAATAAAAAAACGTGTCCGTAACAATTTGCTAATATCGCACAAGCATCATATACATACATATCTACATATCCGTCAAAATTAAAATCATTAAATTCTATATTGGATATTCCTAAATCTTCTTTTTCTTCGTTAATTTCCTGTAGAACCCTGTATGTGTCGGAATCCGAAATCTCGATACTCTTTATCGGAAAATATTCGAACTTTTTTTCGGATTTGTCTTTCAGTTTGATTTTGAATGCAATTGTATTAACATTTCCATTAACTTTTCTATATATAATTGTATCAGACTTTATATCATAAAAATTAACTACATCACTTAATGTATCATATTTTATAATATTTGGAAATAATTCTCTGCCTTCCGAATAAATATCATGCGATCCCTTTATAGGTACAAAGCAATAATTTGCAAGAAGCGAAGTTGAAAAAACAATAAGGAAAAATAAAAGGTGTATAACTCTTTTCATGAGGATTTATTATAAAATTAGTAATGATAAATTCGAATATTTTAAAAATTTAGTTGTCTGCCGGTAATTTCTCTCAAGTTAACAAAAAACTATGAATAATTTAATGAAATAATGTTTTTTATTTTGTGAAAGTTAATTATATATATATGTTTTTTTTGAATATTTATAAATATATTTCAAAAAATTAATCTATGTTTATGAAAAAAAATATTATTATCTTAGTTTTATTATTAATTACTGTCAGTGCGTTTTCCCAGCAAAAATTAAAATATCCCGAAACAAAAAAAGTATCACACGTCGATAAATATTTCGGAAAAGAGGTAAGGGATGATTATCAGTGGATGGAAAATCTTGAATCTCCTGAAGTCAAAGCCTGGATAGGAAAAGAAGATAAGGTCACGAATGATTATCTTTCTAAAATTCCTTACCGCGATAAAATCAGGGACAGGCTCACAAGTCTCTGGAACTATGCAAAATATTCCGCTCCGTATAAAAAAGGTGAGTACTATTATTTCTATAAAAATGAAGGCTTGCAAAATCAAAGTATACTTTACAGGCAAAAATCATTTGATTCCGAGCCCGAAGTTTTTCTTGACCCGAATGATTTTTCAACCGATGGTACGGCATCATTGCAAACTCTTTCATTTTCCAAAGATGCAAAGTATTGCGTTTATGGAATTTCAAAAGCGGGTTCGGACTGGAATGAATTTTTTGTAATGGACGTAGCAACAAAAACAAAATTGAATGACCATTTAAAATGGATAAAGTTTTCAGGCGCTTCGTGGCTTGGAGATGGTTTCTTTTACGAGCGCTATGATGAACCCGTGGAAGGAAAAGAACTTTCATCAAAAAATGTCAGCCCGAAAATATTTTTCCATAATGCAGGAACCGACCAGAAAGATGATTTAATGATTTATGAAGATAAAGATAATCCTGACCATTTCACTTCAATTTATGTTTCCGAAGACGAAATATATATGTTTATGTCTAAGTCAAAAGTGGGAGTGAACGGGAATATGCTTTTTTATAAAAAGGTAGGTGACGACAGTTTTAAATCAATCAATGATGATTATGATGTTTCCATATCAGTAGTCAATAACACTGAAGATGAATTGTTTTTAACTACTAATAAAGATGCTCCGAAATCAAAGCTCGTAAAATTTAATTTAAATGAACCGGATGTAGTTTTGAAAGATGTAATTCCGGAAACCGAAAATGTTCTCAACCAGGTTGAGCTTTGCGGAAATAAGCTGATAACTATGTACAGCAAAGATGTTACGGACAGGCTTTACATTTTCAATTTAGACGGAACATTCGAGAAAGAAATTAAACTTCCAGCACTCGGTACGGCAGGAATTTCCATTAGCCGTAAAAGTGATAATGATTTCTTTTATACATTCACATCGTTCGTAACCCCGCCGATTATTTTTCAATATTCACTTTTAAAAAACGAATCGGTTGTTTTTAAAAAAGCCGAGCTGGATTTTAACTCGGATGATTACGTCACGAAACAGGTTTTTTATCCGAGCAAAGACGGCTCGAAGATTCCTATGTTCATTATGTATAAAAAAGGAATAGAACTGAATGGAAAAAATCCTGCATGGCTTTATGCTTACGGCGGTTTTGAATATAGCCTTCAGCCTTATTTTAGTATTTCAAGGATTATATTTCTTGAAAATAACGGTATAATTGCTTTAGCGAATTTAAGAGGCGGAAGCGAATACGGTGAAGAATGGCATAAAGCCGGTATGCTTGAAAAGAAACAAAATGTATTTGATGATTTCATTGCCGCGGCGGAATATTTAATAAATGAAAAATATACTTCATCGGATAAACTTGCAATTGAAGGTGCATCGAATGGGGGACTTTTGATTGGTGCAGTTGAAAATCAAAGACCGGAATTGTTCAAAGTTGCTTTGCCAATGATAGGCGTAATGGATATGCTCAGATTTCAGAAGTTTACAATCGGCTGGGCGTGGGTAACTGAATACGGTTCGAGTGATGATTCAACCCAGTTTAAAAATTTATTTTCCTATTCACCTTTGCATAATATCAGAAAAAATGTAAATTATCCGGCGACTATGATTTTTACATCCGACCACGATGATAGAGTTGTTCCGGCGCATTCATTTAAATATACTGCTAAACTTCAGGAAACATATCAGGGTGATAATCCTATAATAATCAGGATTGAAACGAATGCAGGTCACGGCTTCGGCAGACCGGTTAAAAAAGTAATTGATGAAGAAACCGATAAATGGGCATTTACATTTTATAACCTCGGCGTAACACCGATTTATAAATAAGATTAGTTAATTATTAATTCCATATACAAGTGAAGTTTACACTCGTTCCCAAAGTCCTCTTTGGGAACGTTTCTTGGCAGTTTTGTCATTCCAGCAGTTCTTTGTCATTCTAGCATGCTCTTAGCTGGAATGGAATCCAGAAAATTTAACAGACGAATAAATGAACAATAAAACTTATTATGTNNGTGGATAAACTTGTATATTTTGAAAGTCACACTTATATTAACAATGCTATTCAAAGAGAATCAAATATTAAAGCCTGAAAAAGGAAATGGAAACTTGAATTGATTGAAGAAAATAATAGAGAATGGAAAGATTTATTTTATGATTTAATAACTGAATCCGAAATTGAAGATTTAAGAAAATTTATAAAAGAGAGCTAAGTTTCGTCTGGATTCCAGCTTNNCAAGCACAGACTGTGTTCCTACCTTATAATGCTTTGCTATATCATTTAAGGAAATGATTTCTTGATCTGACATAATTATAAATTATTATACAAACCTACATGTTTTTCCTGAATCTACAAAGCAAAAAATCCCAATAAGTCTCCTATGACATAAATACCAAACAAATATCCCGAAAATAAACTTGAATTTAAAACCGTAAAATAAAATCCTGTTTGCTCAGTTCTTTTTTGAAAACGCGTTCTTTTTCGTTTAATATTTTAAGCATTTCATCAATTCCGATGTTATCCGAACCAAAGTAATCATTTATGATGCGATTAATCCTTTTTTCTATATTTACATTGATGTTAATGCAGGATGCTTTAAGAAGTTTTTCGTATAATATTTCGGGTATGTAAAAATCTCCGACTTTCTTACTTTCGCTTTCAATTAAAAAAGTCGAGACGTTGCCGAATATTTTCTTATTCAGTATAACCTGTGAAAATATATCATTCTCAAAAGCAGATTGATTTGCAACAGGTTTATAATTTCTGATTTTATAAGGAATGAATCCGAATAGAGAAGAAAAATGTCTGGCTGAACGCCANNGCTCAAGGTCAATTACGGGATAATTATTTTTTAAAGAGTTTATTATTTCAGTTTTTCCCACACCAGTTAAACCGTTCAGTTCAACCAACTCATAAGGAAATTCTTTTTGATTAAAAAATTCATTAACTACTCTCCTGTAAGATTTAAATCCACCTTTTAAAATTTTAACTTTATATCCCAAGTCCATAACCATTTTGGACAGATATTTACTTCTTCCGCCGCCTCTCCAGCAATGAATATAAATGTTTTTTGCACCGGCATTATTATCTGTCAGAAGTTTTTTAAGCTTTTCAATTTTTGGTTCTGCAAATTCAACAGCAAGTTCACCCGCCGCAAGTGCTGAATATTTATTAAATATTATTCCGACATTTTTTCTNNTTCTGTATTAGTGAGGACAGGGAAATTAATTGAATAGGGAATTGCAGATTCTTCAAATTCTTTTTCGGAGCGTGCGTCGAGAATTAAAAAATTATCGGATTTAATTATTTCGCCGAGCAATTCCTGAATCTCGATTTCAGAGAATTCATAACCGGCAAATATTTTATCTAAAGATTTTATCTTTTCCAAATCATATTTCCGAACATAATCGAATAACTCACGCGTGTCATTAAATTCCGGTTTCATCCTGAACTAATTTGTATAATCAAAAACTATTGTACCTTCTTTATACTGCGCATCAGGAGCCGCCACATATCCGACAATTTCAGAAATCTCATCACCGGAATTTCTCAAATCATTTAAAAGACTGACAGCATTTTTTTCAGGAACAGAAATTAATAATCCTCCTGATGTTTGCGGGTCAAATATTAAATGTTCTTTAACTGCATCAATATTTCCGATTGATTTCAGATTATCCTTTGTATAAGTCCGGTTTGATTTATCGCCTCTTGTTAATAAATTTTCTCTGATAGCCCATTCAGCACCTTCTAAAACCGGTAACTTATTAACTTTAAATCTTAAAACAACTTTTGATGCCTGCGCCATTTGCATAGAATGTCCTGCGAGTCCAAAACCGGTAACATCCGTACAGCCGTTTGCATTTGCTTTTAACATCATTTCTGCGGCGGATTTATTTAATCTTGTCATTGAATTTACAAGAGATTCATAAATACTTTTAGATGGATTTCCATATTTTATGGAATTATTCAAAACACCCGTTCCCAGACCTTTCGTCAGGATTAAGACATCACCGGGTTTAGCTGTATCATTTCCTTTAATATTTTTCGGATTAATTTTTCCTGTTACTGCGAGTCCATAAATAATATTCGGAATATCTATAGAATGTCCGCCGATGATTATACAATCCGCTTCGTTAGCTTTATCAACTCCGCCTCTGAAAATTTCTTTCAGAATTCCGATATCCTCGGTTTGCGGAAATGCAACTATATTTAAAGCGGTCATTGGAATTCCACCCATAGCATAAACATCGCTCAATGAATTTGCCGCCGCAATTTGTCCGAAGGTATAAGGGTCATCCACGACAGGAGTAAAAAAGTCCGTTGTGTGAATCAATGCAAGCTCATCATTTATTTTATAAACTCCTGCATCATCTTTTCCCAATAAACCAACANNTTTTCGTTAGTTTTCCAGTTTATATCTTTCAAAGCATCCGATAATATAAAAGGGAAAAGCTTCGCCGCGCATCCCGCAGATTTCACCATTTGTGTTAATCTTATTTTTTCTTTTGTTTCGGTCATAACATCTTATTACATTTTTAATAATTTTTTCAGAGCTTCTGTAATCGTATATTTTGTAAATGGCTTTGCAATATATTCCGTAAATCCAAAGCTAAGGAGTTTTTCTCTATCACCATACATAGCATATCCTGTCAAAGCAATCATAGGAATATTTTTATAATTCTCCATTTTTCTGATTTCTTCTGCAACCCCGATTCCGTTCATTCCCGGTCCAAGATGAATATCGATTATAATCGCCGAGTATTGATTTTGTTTTACAAATTCAAATGCACTTTCTGCATTATCGGCAATATCGACTTTGCAAATTTCATTCAAAAATATTTTTGTGATGGCGCTGTTTGATTTATTGTCCTCGATTAAAAGAACTCTTGGGGTTTTATTCTTCAAACTTACTTCGGATTGGATCTTTTTATCGGAGCCATCGAATTCATCCATTACATCTTCTTCCTTTGCAGGAAAATAAATTGAAAATACCGAACCTTTATTAATTTCACTTTCGACTTCGATTTCACCACCTAAAATTCCTATTATTTTTTTTACGATAGCCAATCCAAGTCCGTTTCCTTCAAATACTCTCCCTATGCCCTCACTTGCCTGCCGGAATCCCTGAAATATTAAATCCATATTATCTTTTGCAATACCTATGCCCGTATCTATAATTTTACATACCATCCAGTTTTTACCTGATTTTTGTTCGTATGTTAATTCAAAATAAACACTTCCTTTTTTTGTAAATTTTATGGCATTATCGGTTATGTTTGAAAGGATATGCTTAACCATATCATCATCGGCAATAATATATTTTTCATTCTCACAGATTTTATAATTTAATTCGAGGTTTTTACTAACGGCGAAAGATTTATAATTATTCACATTATATAAAATAATATCGGAAAGTTTTAACTCTCTGATATTCGTATCGAAGATTTCAGATTCAAGTTGAGAATATTTTAAAAGGGAAGTCAGAGTATTTAATAATCGTTTTCCGGAATTAGAAATTGCATAAAGCATTTCAAGTTGTTCGGGGTCGGTTATTTCCTGTTCCAGAATTTCAGCAAAACCGAGAATTCCGCTCATAGGTGTTCTGAATTCATGGCTCATATTAGACATTAGTGTCGATTTAAACAGACTTGCCTGCTCTGCTTTTTCTTTTGCAAGTGTTAATTCCTGTTCTGCCAGTTTTCTTTGTGTAATTTCCGTTGCGCTGAAAGCGGCGCCCAGCACTTTTCCTTCGTCAGTTTTAACGGTGTCATAATGGATTTCAAACCATTTTTTATCATTGCCGGGAAGATTAAAATTAATTTGTCCGGCGAATGAAATTCCGTTAAATGCATTTGTAAAGCGGTTTTTTATTTTTTCTATGGATGCGTTGTCAACAAATTCAAATATACTTCCGCCTAATTTAACTCTTTTCCCGAAAAGTAATTGCGACATTTTTTTCGCTAATTTATTGTAGGAAATAACTTTGAATTCAGTATCAACGAGAACGAAAATCTGGTCAACACTATTCAGCAATGTTTTATAATTCGTTTCCGAAATTATCAAAGATTCTTCGGCTTTTTTTCTTTTGGAAATATCACGGCCAAGCACCACAAGACCTTTTCTTTTTCCATCTTCATAGAAAATCGGAACTTTAATTACATCCAGAACAATTTTATTTCCAACGGGTTTTTCAACAATTTCTTCGCCCCTGGTTATTGTTCCTTTTTTCCATGTTTGTTCATCGGAAGTTTCGCAATTCATGAAAGCATCTTTATAAAAAGGGCTGTATGCGGCGAGTTCCGAATCTTTTTTCCCTTTATAGCTTACATCTTTGAGCTCGAACAATTCGAGGTCGGAATCATTGGCAATCAGCCATCTTCCTTCACCATCTTTAAAACAAATAATATCCGGGCTTGCATTTATCAAAGAGGTCAATCTTTCTTCACTCTCTTTCAGAATATCCTTCGAGATTTTATTCTGAGTAACATCGAGCAAAGTGCCGATGTATTTAATGAGTTTTCCGTTTTCATCAAAAAACGGTTTGCCGATGCTTTCAATATATTTTACCATTCCATCAGGCAATATCATTCTGTGAGCCACACGATATGATGTTTTCGTTTGAATCGCTCTTTGAGAAATATTAAACAATCTTTGTTTATCATCAGGGTGAACATATTCCCAATATTTGTCACCAAGAGGTCTTTCTACATCAGGGTCCATATTAAAAATATAATATGTTTGTCTTGACCATTTATATTCTCCCTTATCGATATAAAATTCCCAGCTTCCGATATTTGCCTGCTTCTGTGATTCCGCCAGAAGCTGTTCACTATCCCTTAATGCTGTTTCTATTTTTTTATTTTCAGAAATATTTTCAATCATTAAAATACCGAGTTGGGGCTCACCTATATTGTCTTTTAAATATGTCAGAGTAAGTCTGCCCCATATCAATTTTCCGTCTTTACGAATTAATCTTTTTTCCACCCTGTTATTTTGCCTGATTTTTTCCACCAAAGAATTATTAGTGAAAAGAACCGGATTGCTTTCACTATCATCAGTATGCATTAGTTGTGATATATTCATCAGCCTGAGGTCTTTTTCGGAATAGCCAATCATTTTTTGGAAAGATTCATTCGACTCAATTATCCTGCCATCAAGTTGAATAATTATCATTCCGATTCCCGCCCGTTCGAAAATAGTTNNATTTCTGATTCTTTAATTACCTGTTCAGCTTTTTTCCTTTCTGTTATATCCCTTATGATTACCGAGACAGCCTGTTCATCTTTAAAAATTATTTCTGATGCAAGTATTTCTACATCAATAATTGTTCCGTCAAGACCAATTATCTTTTCTTCTAATAACGGTTCATTTACACCATTTACAGAAATATCATTTATTCTTTCGTTAACAATTTTCTTATAATCGGGATGAACCAAATCTAAATATTTTTTTCCGATTAAATCATTTTTATCGTTAGCGTGAAAAATTTTAACAGCAGTTGAATTAGCGAAAACGATTATACCCTGTGAATGTACAAGGATACCATCGGGCATCAATTCTACGAGCTCTTCGTATCTTTTTTCACTTTCAATTAAATCCGATTCGGCTTTTTTGTTTTGTGTAACGTCTATCGATATAGATATAACAGTTTCGGTTTCTCCCGAATCGTTGAATTCAGGTATAACCTGGCTGCTGTAATGAATTCCATTAAATGAATGTTCAAGTGTGTACGGTTTTTTTTCTGATATTACTTTTTCGATTACGTGCATTAATATCAGAACATCTTCATTGTTGCCCAATACATCAGGAACTTTACTGAATAAAACTTCTTCAGGACTTTTTCCAAATACATTTAACCAGGAAGGATTGACATAACGGAATGTGAAATCTTTATCTATTCTCGCAATAAGATTCGATGTATTTTCAAAAAGTATTTTGAATTTAATAATATTATCACTGACTTTATCCGTATATTGAGTATTGGTTGTTTTCATTTATAACATTTATCCGTTTAATGTATCATTATGTGGCAGAAAATATTTTGTTGTCCATTTAGGAACAGAGAAAGTAAACTTAGAGCCTTTTCCGTGAATGCTTTCAACACGAATAACACCTTTGTTTTTTTCAATAAGTTCTTTGCACAAAATTAATCCCAGACCCGTTCCTTCTTCATTTTCTGTCCCCGGATTTGTAAACTGAATATCAATTCTGAATAATTTTTTCATATCATCCTTTTTTATGCCTATGCCCGTATCGGATATGGAAATTTCTATAAAATCATCAAGAGATTCAGCTTCCAGAATTATATTTCCGGCAGAGTTTGTAAATTTAATCGCATTTGATAAAAGATTTTGCAAAACCGAATGAAGCATATTCTGGTCTGCATATACAAACAGGTTATTATTAACCTCGTTAATTAAATTAATTTTTTTTGCAATTGCATTACTTCTGAACAATTCCGTGATTTTGAAAATTTCTTCGTACAAATCAATTTTTATCGGCTGATATTCCATTCTTCCGGTTTGGATCCTCGACCACTGCAAAAGATTTTCAACAAGGTCATAAACGTTTCTTGAAGAAGTATATATATACCCGGAGTATTCCCGCATTTCGTCTTTGCTTAGAATATCTAAATCATCCTGAAGTACTTTAGAAAATCCAAGCAGATTATTGAACGGACCTCTTAAATCGTGAGCTATTATAGAGAAAAATTTATCTTTATTTATATTTAAATCCTTGAGTTCTTCGTAAAGTTTTGTCATACTCTCTTCATTTTTCTTCCGTTCGTCGATGTTTTCGATTATACCGAGTATATAATTATTATTCTCATTAGATTTAATTTTTACCATATTATTCTGAATCCAGATATAACTATCATCAGAGCGTTTGCAGGGATATTCAAGTTTTAAGTTTTCGTTATAATTATTTTCTTTATCATACCACAATTTTATTCTGCTCTCGATATTATTCCTGAAAGCAGGATGGATTAGCGAGTTAAAAAATACCTTGTTATATAAAAAACTTTCTACGGGATACCCTAACATTTTTTGTATATTTTCCGTTATGAATTCGTCCTTCCCGCCTGTTTCATACATAACAACGTCTGAAATATTTTTGAATAAAGTGATAAGTCTTAAATGTATATTATTAAGTTCCTCCTCTGTTTTTTTCCTGCTCAGTAATTCCCAGACGGCGTTCATTAACAAAGTTAATTGTTTTATATCAGACTCATCATAGGGTTCTGTTTTATTTCCAACACCTATCAGAGCGACAATTTTATCACCTTCAAATACAGGAACGCCTAAATGTCTCGTAATCGGAACGTGACCTTCGGGATATGTTCTGCCGGGTAGCTTTTCATTTTCATAATCATTTGTTATTATCGGTCTTCTGTGACGGATTGTATCTCCCCACAATCCTGTCTTATTCACTTCGTAGATAAATTTTTTATCTTCAATTTTGCAATCTTTAAAAGCATCTTCAGACCAGGAATACATCTCGAGAACAGTTTCATCGGCATTTAAGAAAGACAGGTAACCATATTTGCTCGATGTTATTTTTACAGATTGTTCGATAGCGAATTTGGAAATATTTTTCGTCGATGAACTATTCATTTTATTTAAATGTAACATCGTTTCCAGACGCATTTCATTAAGTTGAATTTTTTCTTCGTATTTTTTCCTTTCGCTGATATCCCGTGAAGTAGCTATCACAACCTTTTTCCCATAATATGTTCCTTTGTTAAGAATTACTTCTTGCGGAAAAATTTCCCCGTTTTTCCTTTTTCCCCAAAATTCAAATTTCCTTGAAATTCCATTGAATGCATCTTTAACATAATTCATCATTAATTTCATATCGTTCTTTCCCGATGCTGATAATATCTCGGGAGTATTTCCAACCACTTCATCCTTTTCGTATCCATACATTTTCAAAGCGCCCGAATTAATATCGACGAAAGTTCCGTCTTCATTTTGAATATAAATGGCATCGCTGACAGAATCGAATAAATCCTTATAACCCGGGTCATTAATATAAACCGATGCTTCTGTTGTTNNACGGGATTTTCAATCTTGTGTTTTTTCGTTTCATGCTTATCGGGATTTGATGTTTTATCCATTTTATTTTATTTAATTAATTTTTGAATGGATATTGTTTGAAGATTGTGTTTCATTTCTCTTGATATTTACATTATGGTAAAACCGAATATTAGCCTAATTTAGTCAAAAATTATCATTTAAATTATACAGAAAAGAAGAAAAAAAAAGAATAAGGAAGAAATGTGTATAAATAACCATTTGTTCATGGTGTTGCCATCGGGAATAGGTTTTTGTCATTCCAACTTACGTGATAATTACAAAGTGCAGTTGGAATAACAATTTTTGTTAAAAAACGCTAAATTTTTCGAATTTTGAGNNCAAAATACCTCCGCTAACTTGCAGAATACCCCCGCTAACTTGCGGAACACCTCCGCTAACTTGCAAAATACCTCCGCTAACTTGCAAAATACCTCCGCTAACTTGCAGAATACCCCCGCTAACTTGCGGAACACCTCCGCTAACTTGCAGAATATCCCCGCTAACTTGCGGAACATCTCCGCTAACTTGCGGAACACCTCTGCTAAAATATTTTTCGGTCTGGAGGAAACTCCCGACCGCGCAGAGACACAAAAAAATGCCGGAATGATGGAAGGAAAGAATAAACATCTTAAGACGAAATATTAACTGTATTATGGCATAAAGGATTACTATCTTAAGAAAAATAGAAAAAAATTATGGGATAGCAGGCGATGTTTCTATTTATTATTCAGTGGACGGGGGGTTCTTAATAATAAAATTTGCAAAACATAATTAAATATTTTTTCCTTTTAATATTTCTGTTAAAATTATCCGCCATTTCTTATGGACAATCTTACTTCGTTCATAATTATTATGTTGAAAGCGGACTACCTACAGGTATAGTAATGGATGCAACACAGGATGATAAAGGCAGAATGTGGTTTGCAACAGCGGCGGGAATTTCCGTTTATGACGGATTTCACTGGAATAATTTAGATTATAGAAACGGCTTACCAAGGACAGGCTTCCACAATATCAAATTCGATGAAAAAGGAATAATATGGGGAATTCCTTTTAATATTAATGACACAATAGTATTTATCAACAACGATTCCATCCTTACAATTACTCCGATAGAGCGTATTGAAACACAAGAAAGTCATAATGTAACTTCATTTTCTATGTTCTATGAAAATGACTTGCCCGTATTATGTGTAGGAACCGAGTATGGTCTCTTCGTTTATAAAAATAAAGTGTGGACACATTTTACAACCAAAAACGGGCTTAAAGATGACTACATTTCTTTTATATCAGAATGGGAACATAAGTTTTATATTATAACACGGGGCGACGTCTACATTTTGGACGGATTAAATTTAGACAACAGTTTTAATAAAATATTTACGCCTGAATATTTGCCTGTTGTAGCAGTTACAAACGAGAACGGCAAAATTTGGGTTCTTGGCAGGAACTGGGTTGGATGGATTGAAAAGGGTAAAATAAAAATTCTCAATGATAAATTTGAATTTCCTTCCGCTCTTGAATTTGAGTCCCCTAAATTGATTCCGGGGAAAAATAATATTTTATATGTCGGTAATTATTATTTCTCATTTTATATAAATAAGTTAACCGGTAAGTTATATCCGATGACTCATAAAAACGGGTTTGCATCTGACGGCGGAACTTCAATTTTTCTCGATAAAGAAGAAAATGTCTGGATAACAGGTATGAGGGGAATAGATAAGCTTAGCAATTTATTCCTGCAGAATTATGACGTTTCGAACGGATTATTGGATAATGAACTCACTGCTATTTGCGAATACAGCTCGGGTAAATTAATTTTAGGACATAATGAAGGTATTTCAATTTTTACCAATGGCAAAATAGATAAAATAGATTTTCCCCATGGTCGCAATATTTATTCGGGCTCCAATCGCGTTCTTGATTTATGTAAAGCGAAGGATGGAACAATCTGGATTGCGGCATCTGCATTAGGTCTCGGTAAAATGGATATAAATGGAAATCTCAGCTGGATTAAAATTCCGAATTCATATTCCGCGACTTCAGTTAATATCGATAAAAATGGTAAACTATGGGTTGCGGCTAATTCAGGTATATATTCAATTCAAAATGGAAAAGTTGACGAAGAGAAAGAGTTTAATAATAATAACCACTTCTTTAGAAGAATAAATATTACAAAAGATAATGAAATATATTTTTCTTCTGCATACGGAATTAAATGCAAAATAGCTAACAAAGTTTCCAGTATAACATCAACGGAAAATATCGGTGCGAATGAAGTATTTAATGTTTATAAAGATAATAAAAATCGTATTTTTGCAGGGACAAAAGTAGGCTTATATATTATACAAAATAAATCACTTATCAAATTCAGTGAAAATGGTTTTATAATAGATAAGGCAGTNNGGTTCGGAACAAATGATGGAGTTATAAAATGGGATGGAAATAAATATGTACAAACATTTACAACCGGTAACGGATTGTTGGGAAAAGATGTAAATCGCGCAGCCCTCAGTCAGGATTCTTTTGGTAATATGTGGATAGGAACGGAATCAGGAATGACCTGTTATAAACCCGAATATGATAATAATGTAACTCCCGTTCCGGAAATATTATTTGTAAACGTAGAAGATATCGAAGGTAATAAATATTCATTAACTAAAAATTTAAATCTTCCGAATAAAACAAACACTTTATATTTTAATTTCCGGGGAATATCTTTTATTAATGAAGATTTAATTAAATACAAAATTAAGCTTGAGGGATTCGATGCAGACTGGTACGAAGNNCCGCTATACAAACCTGAAGCCGGGTGATTATAAACTTCTTGTATCTGCGAAAAATGTTTCCGGTGATTGGAGCAAAGCAGTATCATCTCCTGTGATTACAATTCAAACACCGTTTTATGTTAAATTGTGGTTTGTTTTACTTATAATAACAATCTTTTTATTACTCCTGTATCTATTTTATAAATTGTCACTGAAAAGATTATATTTTCTAAAGCTTGAAGAGCAGGTACAATTGCGGACATCTGAATTGAAGGAATCCGAAAATGAATTAAGAAAGTCGCATGCAGAGCTTGAAGAAAAAGTAAAAGAGAGAACAAACGAACTGGCAAAAGCAAATGAACAATTATCGGAGATGGTTGCCTCGAAAGATAAATTCTTTTCTATAATTGCCCACGATATGAAAAGCTCTTTTTCGGGGTTGCTTGGATATACGGAAGTTTTAAAAGTCGGAGCAGATTCTATGACCCATCAGGAAATATCTGATTATTCCGATAATTTGCATAAACATTCACAAAATTCATTTAACCTTCTTGAAAATCTTTTGAACTGGTCAATGCTTCAAACCGGAAGAATGGATTTTATTCCGATTAAATTTGATTTATATCAGGAAATTCAATTTGTTTTGGATTTGGTCGAAGCAAATGCATTATCAAAAAATATTAACATTTCAAATGATGTGAAGGAATTTACCTTTGTCAGGGCAGATGAAAATATGCTCAGAACAGTATTATATAACCTTGTTACAAATGCAATTAAATTCACATTTAAAGGTGGCGAAGTGAAAATTTCATCGGATGAGAAAGACGGTTTTATTATAATTTCAGTTTCAAATAATGGTGTCATAATATCTGAAGAAGACATCGGCAAATTATTTAAATTGACTACGAAAATTAAAACCGAGGGTACGTCGAAGGAAAAGGGAACGGGTTTAGGTCTTTTAATTTGCAAGGAAATGATTGATAAACATAACGGGAAAATAACAGTAGAAAGCAGTGAAGATAAGGGGACAACGTTTTGCGTTTGGTTGCCGGTGTGAGAGAATGAATGAATAGTAAAAATCGAATCTCGAAGGGATGAAATTATTGTAGGTTTGAAATGTAATCAAGGGGTTGATAAAAAAACAAAACCTCACCCCCGCCCCTCTCCTGAAAGGAGAGGGGAGAAACAAAATTGTTAAATCGCATTAATCAAAATATATTTTATTAATGATAGCAATTTTTACAGGCATCATTGCAGGTATTATTCACGTTTGGTCGGGACCTGACCATTTGGCAGCAATTGCTCCGCTCGCATTATCGACAAGAAAAAAATCTTACATAACCGGAATACGGTGGGGTTTAGGACATTCATTTGGGGTTCTGATAATAGGAGCATTAGCTCTTTTGCTGAGAGAACTGATTCCCATTGAAGCAATATCGGGCTGGAGTGAAAAAATTGTCGGGTTAATGTTAATCGGAATCGGTCTTTGGGGTTTGCATAAAGCATTTACAAAAAGAATTCATATACATACACATCAACACGACGGAGAAGAGCACAAACATGTTCATCTTCATTCTAAAACAAAAGAGCATGATATACCTTCCGCGCATATTCATATACACGCAGCGATGGGCATCGGAATATTACATGGTCTTGCAGGAAGTTCGCACTTCATAGGGATATTGCCTGCTCTCGCATTTCCGACTTTAATTCAATCTGTTATTTACCTTCTTGCATTCGGGACAGGCACAATAGTTTCGATGGCACTATTCGCCGCGAGTGTGGGAATATTAAGCGACAGGTTTGCATTCAACAGCGACAAAGCTTATAAATGGATGATGTCCGTTTGTTCATCAGCGGCTTTATGTGTGGGAATATTTTGGATTATAATCTAACCTATCCACTGCACGATATTTATTAACCTTACTCCAATAGAAGCATAACAAAAAACAAAAGAAAGAACAAATAATAATTTTTAAAATTAAATTGCATCAGTAACAATGCCGGCACGTTGTAACCAAAACAATTAATTTATTTTTTATTTTTTATTTTTTATAAAAAAGGAACTAAAAATGATTTGAAACGTATATTTTAATATATTATTTTTGTAAACGAAAAATATTAAATAATTTATTCAAAAAATAATTTGATTAATAGATTAGAATAAATTAATTGCATTAAAGAAAAAAAATTTAAATTAAACTTATGTCAACATTAATAATGAACAAGAATAAAATTATTTTTCCCGTTGTTTTGATATTGTCATTGATGACGGGTATGCTCCTTGGCGGCGTTTTATTAACAAAGTATCTGGGTTATTCTAAAAATATGCCAAATTCAAATTTCACTCCTGTCAGCAACACGGAACAAACACAAAAAATATCCGATGACAGGCAGACCGCAATAACCCGCGCAATTTCTAAAATTTCAGGTTGTATTGTAGGAATAAATGTGGAAGAAGTAAGAACAGTTCAGGACCCGTTTATGAATGACCCGTTTTTCAGGCAATTCTTTGGTGATGTAGGTCCGCAGAAACAAGTTGTTCGCGGATTGGGCTCAGGGTATGTTATTTCAGAAGATGGTTACATACTGACCAATGACCACGTTGCCGGAAATGCTACAAAAATTTCCGTTACACTTACTACGGGTGAAACCGTGAACGCCAAGCTTATCGGTTCTGACCCGGCAACTGATGTGGCTTTATTAAAAATAGACAGAAACAATCTGCCATTTATTAATTTCGGAAATTCGGATAATGTAATCATAGGTGAATGGGTGATTGCACTTGGAAATCCATTCGGGCTTTTCGAAATTAACGATAAGCCAACCGTTACCGTCGGAGTTGTTAGCGCCCTTAATATGAAAGTAAATGCTGAAGGAAACAGAGTATATAAAGATATGATACAAACGGATGCATCCATCAATTCGGGAAATTCAGGCGGACCTCTCGTAAATGTCGATGGAGAAGTGATTGGAATGAATACTATAATATATACGGGAAGCCAGTTCAGCCAGGGAAGCATCGGAGTCGGCTTTGCAATTTCCATAAACCGTGTTAAGAAAGCAATGCAGGAGTTAAAAGAAAACGGTAAAATAGACAGGAGTTTCAATGTTGGATTCAGAGTTCAGGGAATCGATGACCAGATTGCAAAATATATAGGACTAAAATCTAAGGATGGTGCAATTGTAACGCAGGTTCAAAAAGGGAGTATCTCAGACGATGCCGGTTTAAAACCTGAGGATGTTAGTATTGCAGTTAATAATGAAAAAATCAGGAACGATCAGGATTTAGTTTATGCTATAAATGATATGCGGGTAGGGGATACGTTAAAATTAAAAATAATTCGAAGCGGAAGCGAACAGGAAATTACGATGAAATTAACCGCCTCTAAATAAAGCGTTAAATGTTAAATGTTAAATGTTAAATGTTAAATGAATAAAGAACCGTAATTATTTAACATCTTAAAATTTAATATATAAAGTTAACCGGATAAAAGTAAAATTTATCCGGTTTTTGTTTTTTAATTTAACATTGATTCAGCTTCCTTCCTCAATTTGCTCTTAAGCTTTTGACTTTAACATTTAAAATTTAACATTTAACATTGATTAC
>PNBM01000365.1 GCA_003135995.1 Ignavibacteriota bacterium
GTGCAATTAAATCCGGCGGTACTACGCGCAGAGCAGCCAAAATGGTAACTCTCGATATCGATCATCCGGATATAAGAGAATTTATAAATTGGAAAGTTGTTGAAGAAGAAAAAGTTGCATCTCTCGTTGCCGGTTCCAAATTACTGAATTTTCATCTGAACAAAATCCTGAAAGCTTGTTACAGTACTCATCCCGAAGATGATGGCACAGACAGAAAAAAGAACAAACAACTTGCACAGGCTATTTATGATGCAAAGAAATGTTTTATCCCTTTAAATTATATCGAGAGAGTAATTCAACTTTCAAAAGCAGGTTATACGGAATTATTTATTCCTACTTATGATACCGACTGGAATTCGGAAGCCTACCTGACAGTATCAGGACAGAATTCAAATAACAGCGTCAGGGCGACAAATGATTTTATGAAAGCTGTTCAGATGGACGAATCATGGAATTTATACTGGCGAACAGAATTGAAACAAGCTAAGAAAGAGAACAGGAGACCAAAACCCTGCAAGACCGTTAAAGCAAGAAAGTTGTGGGACCAGATAGCTTATTCCGCCTGGGCTTGCGCCGACCCCGGACTTCAGTTTCATACAACAATAAATGAATGGCATACGTGTCCTGAAGGCGGAGAAATAAAAGCATCCAACCCGTGCAGTGAATATATGTTCCTCGACGATACAGCCTGCAATCTTGCTTCTTTGAATTTAATGAAATTTTATGATGTAGAAAAAGAAAATGTCGAGATAGATAAATACAGACATGCAACAAGACTATGGACTGTCGTTCTTGAGATAAGTGTACTAATGGCGCAGTTCCCGAGCAAAAATATTGCACAGCGTTCTTATGAATACAGAACGCTCGGTCTCGGTTATGCAAACCTCGGAGCTTTATTAATGGTAATGGGTATTCCTTATGATTCACAGGAAGCACTTGCGGTTACAGGTGCACTCACGAGCATTCTTCATATGAGAGCCTACGCTACTTCCGCTGAAATGGCAAATGAACTCGGACCTTTCGAAAAATATGAAGCGAATAAAGAAAACATGCTGCGTGTCGTCAGAAATCACAGACGTGCTGCTTACAACGTTAATAAAAGAGAATACGAAGGTCTCTCAATTTATCCGCTCGGTATAAATAAAAAATATTGCCCGGACGATTTACTTGAAGCGGCAAGAAAAGATTCTGACATTGCTGTTGAACTTGGAGATAAATATGGTTTTAGAAATGCTCAGGTTAGTGTCATTGCCCCAACCGGTACAATAGGTTTGTTAATGGATTGCGATACAACCGGCGTCGAGCCCGATTTCGCTCTGGTAAAATTTAAAAAATTAGCCGGCGGCGGATATTTTAAAATCATAAATGAATCGGTTCCGTTTGCATTGAGAAAACTCGGTTACACTCTGAATGAAATCGAAGATATTATAAAATATACAAAAGGCTACGGCTCATTAATCGGATGCCCGCATATCAACCCGCAGACATTAACAGAAAAAGGATTTACAAAAGAGATAATAAAACAAATTGAAAAAACTCTGCCGTCCGTTTTTGATATTAATTTTGCATTTAATAAATATACTCTCGGAGCTGATTTATGTAAGAATATTTTGCATTTAACCGATGAGCAAATTGACGATATTGATTTCAATATTCTGAAATCCCTCGGTTTTACAAAAGAACAAATCGATGAAGCCAACGATTATATCTGCGGAACAATGACTGTTGAGGATGCTCCACATTTAAAAAAGGAACATTATCCGATTTTCGATTGTGCTAACAAATGCGGTAAAAAAGGAACAAGATATATTCTACCTGAAGCTCATATAAAAATTATGGCTTCTGCCCAGCCGTTTATTTCCGGTTCAATTTCAAAAACCATAAACCTGCCGAATCACGCTTCTGTAGAGGATATGAAAGCCGCATATCTGCATTCATGGTCACTCGGGTTGAAATCGAATGCTTTGTACCGCGACGGTTCAAAACTTTCCCAGCCTTTGAACTCAATAACGGACATAGATTTAATTGAAGACATGGAAGAAGAAAAAGGAACGGAAATTATTTCAAGTACTTCTGACATCGTTAAAGTTGCGGAAAGAATTATTCACAGGTATATTGCCAAGAGAAGAAAACTTCCTTACAGAAGAAAAGGCTATACGCAAAAAGCAAAAATCGGGAATCACTCCGTTTACCTGAGGACCGGCGAATACGAAAACGGACAACTCGGTGAAATATTTATAGATATGCACAGGGAAGGCGCGGCATTCAGAAGTTTAATGAACTGTTTCGCAATTGCGGTTTCGCTCGGCTTACAACACGGCGTTCCGCTTGAAGAATTTACGGATGCATTTATATATACACGGTTTGAACCGAATGGAATTATTGTCGGTAACCCGAATATTAAAATGGCAACTTCCATCATAGATTATATTTTCAGAGAACTCGCAGTAACATACCTCGGACGATATGACCTTGCTCATATTCCCGAAGAGAATATCAGGATTAGTCCTGTTGATTCTCTCGCAAAGACCGAAGATGAAAATGATTTCGATGAAGAAGAAATTTATAGCGAACGTATAATCGAAGAGAAAGTGCCGAAGGAAAAGAAACCTAAGGAAACTAAATCGCAGTCAAATCCATTATCGGTAACTCTTAAACCGGCAAGCTCCGTAGATAAAGAACGGGCTTTGATTGAAGAAGCAAGACTTAAAGGTTATACCGGAGATATGTGCCAGGAATGCGGACAGGCAACGATGGTAAGAAACGGAACCTGCCTTAAATGCATGACTTGCGGTTCGACAAGCGGTTGTTCTTAAAAAACTAAAAATCAATTTTAAAATATAAAGCCGTAATTAATTTGATTACGGCTTTTTTTATAAGTGTACCGCAACATTTATGTTGCAAATCTATCTTAGTGAAAATCAAGAAAGTCTGTATTCAACCGAACTTTTTTATCTATTTCATCATTTTGGAACAACCTGTGATTCATATACATTATCATTCTGTATGAACCGACAGCAACGAAAGGAGCCGCAAGTATATCCAGTGTATAATGTGCCTTCTGAAGAAATATCATAATAACAATTAGTATTGTTCCGGCGAATAAAATTCTTTTAAGCATTTTATTCTTTGCGGTTAAAAACAAAATTGACATCGTCGCCGTGTGACCGGAGAAAAATAAATCTTTTGTAATCGGCTGACCTGTTCCCAGCATAAATACTACAGGGTCCTGTAAATTTATTACTCCGCGGGGTACGTCAAGCGGGGTAATATACATGCCGATTGTCCTGAATATTATCATCAGCATATAAGTCTGAATGGCAATCATAAAATATTTAGGGTATTTGAGCAGCATTACAAATGATGTTATTATCGAGCCGTATATTATTATGAATATCGGAATATTAAAATCAATGGCATTAAAAAATTTCATCAACGGATCCTGCAGGAACACTCCGTCTCTCGCTTCGACATAGAGAACAAATTTCTTAAAAAACATCATGGTAATTACAAATAAAATCAAAGTAATTATCATTTTTATTCTTAAATTTTTGTCCTTAAATAATTCTTTCCATTTATTAATTACCGCTTGGGTATTCATAGCAATTTCATTTAAATGTTAATAATATATTAATTTTAATAAAACAATTTTTAATAAAATTAAATTTCTTTTTCAATCGTAATAAGAACATAAGAATTTAGAAAGAACTTTTATTATTTAATTAATATCATCCTTTTTGCGTCATTGAAACTATTTTCATGGTTCAAAGGGTCTGAAAAATTTATTTTATAAATATAAGCACCGCTCGATATATTATATTTTCCGGATGCAAAATTAATTTCGTAATTTCCCGCGCTCTGAAAAGAATTTACTAAAGTAGTCAGTTCTTTACCTGTAATATCGTAAACCTTTAAAATTACATAACCGTTTCTTGAAATTTGATATTTTATATTCGTATTTGGGTTGAACGGATTCGGGTAAT